>JAESUK010000042.1 GCA_016763095.1 Alphaproteobacteria bacterium | reverse complement strand
TACAGTGCGGCGGCGGCATATTTTGCGGTCTTCTCATTACCAGGTTTGATGATTATCGTTGTTTCGATCACGACATTCTTTTTGGATGAACAGTTAGTGCGCACCCATATCCATGATTATATCGGGCAGTTCATGGGGCAAGACGTGGCACAAAGCGTTGAAGATGTGATTGATAAGGCGCGCCTAAACAGCACAGGTTTTGTGACGTTATTGGTTGGTGCTGGTATCTTATTGTTTGGAGCAACTGGTTTGTTTAACCAATTGAAAATATCGTTTAATGCCGTTTGGAGTGTGCATAGTAAACCTGAAAAAGCTCTATTAAGGCTGGTAGTATATCGTGCCATATCTCTTGGCGTTGCCGTGATGGTTGGCTTCTTACTGTTGATGTCTATGTATTTATCTGCTGGCTTAAAGATATTCGCCATGTGGCTGATTAGTCATTTCCCAGATTTAGGGTTTTTAAAAATAGTGGAGATTGGTATGTCATTTCTGACGATTTCCATTCTGTTCACGATGATCTTTAAAATTCTACCCGATGTAAAAATCAAACTGAAATATGCCTTTGCAGGTGGCTTGGTATCGTCATTCTTATTTATGTTGGGTGAGTTAGGCTTTGCCAAAGCCATTTCAGTGTTTGCACCAGAGAGCGTATTTGGTGCGGCAGGATCAATTGTATTGCTAATGATATGGGTAACGTACGGATGTTCAATTTTGCAATTCGGAGCAGAGTTTATTAAAGCCTTGATGAGCCATCATGAAGAAGAAGTAAGATATTCTCGCTTTGTGAAGAGTCGTTACACATGACAAATAAGATGAAAATAGGTGTGTTTGATTCAGGGCTTGGTGGATTACTTATCACCAAAGCAATCCGTGATCGCTTGCCTGAGCATGACATTGTGTATTACGGCGATACCTTAAATGTGCCGTATGGGAACAGATCAGAGCAAGCGGTATATGAGCATACAAAAGCCGCCATGGATTTTCTATTTTCCAAAAACTGCGCGCTTATCATCATGGCATGTAACACAGCAAATGCCTCGGCATTACGCAAAATTCAACAGCAATATTTGCCAAAGGCATACCCAGATCGTCGCGTGCTTGGTGTGATTGTGCCAACCCTTGAAACAGCGCATGAAAAGAAACATACCCGCATTGGCTTATTGGCGACACATAACCTTGTGTCATCGGCGGTGTATGAAGAGGAGCTTCATAAGATCAATCCAGACATTGAATTGTTTGCGCAAAGCTGTCCGCTTCTTGTTCCGCTGATCGAGAATGATGGGTTGAAATGGATCACACCGATTTTAGAAGAATATTTAGAGCCATTAAAGAAAAATAACGTTCAAAGTATTATTCTGGGATGTACGCATTATCCGTTGCTGACAAATCATTTGAAGGCAAGCTTGCGTGATACAGATATTGAGCTGATCTCTCAGGACAAAATAGTCCCAGACAAATTGGCAGATTATTTAGAGCGTCACCCAGAGATGGAAGAGCGTCTGAGCAAAACTGGAAGTACAGAATTTCTTGTGAGTGACCTCACACAGGCGTACATTAAGACAGCCAAACAGATTTACGGAACAGACATTCCATTACAAAAAGCACATGATTGATCTCACACATTTTCAAGGTAAGAATATAGCGGTCCTTGGTCTAGGCAAGTCAGGGTTCGCGACGGCAAAAGCACTTGAACTGTCGCGTGTGGATTACGTGGCGTGGGATGACAATTCCAATACGCGTGCCAAAGCAACCGCGTATGGCTTAACTCTTGAAGATCTCACAAATTATGATTTTAAAGGCACAGATTACCTTGTGCTCTCCCCAGGGATTTCCCATACATTACCTACGCCTCACCCAATTGTGGTACGTGCCAAGCAAGCAGGTATAGAGATTATAAATGATGTGTTCCTGTTCAAGGAAGCCATGAAGGGCAAAGACATTATTGCGATCACAGGAACCAATGGTAAATCTACGACTACGGCACTGATTTATCATGTTTTACAAGCACGTCTTACGTGTCAAATGGGTGGGAACATAGGGACGGCTCTCATGGAGTTAAATTCTGAGTGTGATGTTACAGTGGCAGAGCTATCCTCCTATCAAACCGAAATCACCCCAAATCTTAACGCGACAGGGGTTGTGTGGTTGAATATCACACCAGACCATATTGACCGCCACGGGGATATTGACGGTTATATCGCGGCGAAAGCACGTATCTTTGAAACAGAGCTTAGTGCGGGCATTGCAGTGATTTGTATTGATGATGCCCACAGTCAAAAAATTTATGAAGCCGTTAAAAATATGGGAAAGTGGACAGTCATTCCTGTGTCTACGAAGCAAATCTTGGAGGGCGGCGTTTGTATCGTGGATGGTGATATATTCGATAAGGGCGTGAATGTTGGCACAATGCACGAAGCACAGCGCTTAAAAGGTACGCATAACCATCAAAATGCCGCCTGCGCGTATGCGATTGCACGTTATATATACTCAATCCAGCCTCAGAATATCTTGAGTCAGTTTCAACGCTTTGATGGGTTGGCTCATAGACAGTTCCACGTAGCACGTATAGGTAATGTTGATTACATCAACGACAGTAAGGCGACCAACGCTGAGGCAACGGAGAAAGCCCTTCAGAGCTATGAGAACATATACTGGCTAGCAGGTGGTGTTGCCAAAGATGGGGGGCTTCTTCCATTGAAGCCTTATTTGAGTACAGTCCAAAAGGTCTATCTCTATGGAGAGTGTGCCCTAGACTACAAAATGTTTCTCGATGGGCAGAGTGTTACGTGCGAAATATTCCTAAATTTAGAGGATGCTTTTCAAAAAGCGCATACGGGTGCTCAAGAAATAAATATTAATGCGACTGTTTTATTGTCACCTGCAGCGGCATCGTTTGACCAATACCCTAATTTTGAAAAGCGTGGCGAGCATTTCGAGGAATGCATAAAAAAAACTGACGTCTGAGCACCGGAAAATCTTCTCTCTCAGAAGAAGATATGTTATAATTAACCTATGCAATTAAAGGCTCACAAAGCTTTATTAATCCGATTCTTTCGGGAGGACGGGCAGGACTGTCAGCTCTTTGCGTGTAACATTTAAAAAAGGATAATAAATCATGGATTTAACCATTAATGGAAAGCACCTAGACGTTGGTGATGCGTTACGCACACACATGCAGGACAAAATGGAAGATATTAATGAAAAATATTTTAATCGTGGTATTGAGGCAATTGTGACCCTCGGAAAAGAAGGAAGTGCCTTTTTTAAGACACATATTTCTCTTCGTGTTGGAAAAGATATTTTGATCCAATCAACAGCAAAAGACACAGATCCTTATGGTTCGTTTGATAAAGCTGCTGAGAAAACATCAAAACAGCTTCGTCGTTATAAAACACGTCTTCGCGACCATCATGAGCGTTTAGAGCAAACACCAGAAACTGAAATGTTGAAAGCAAATGATTATACACTTGTAAGCGAGTTGTTTGAACATATTGATCACGACGCCGTGAATGATGATGCTGAAAAAGAAGTGCCAAAAGAACCTACAATTGTAGCGGAGCTTGCAACCAGCATTCATACAATGACAGTTTCTGAAGCAGTAATGCGCATGGATTTGTCAGAAGAACCGGCAATGATGTTCAGAAATTCAAAAACAAACACCCTTAATATGGTGTATAAACGTGCCGATGGAAATATTGGTTGGGTAGATCCAGCAGAAGAAATGATTGCTGTTGCTGAATAACAAAGTTTTACTTAAGAATAAAGGAAACCGCCACTTTTGGCGGTTTTTTCTTGTGAAAAACGTTGATTTTTTTATGGAGTATTGTACAAGACGGGCATAACTTTCAATTGTAAAGTCAAAATGACTGTTGTGGGCAACTACCAAGTTGAAAAGGGAACGGAAGAAATTATGCAGCTATACAAAACACAAAATATTTATTTTGATATGTTTATGGATCAGGTAAGAGCACGCTCTTTAGATCACATCTGCGAACTCATAGAACGTAATATAGCAAAAGACCCTGATATTTCACTTGGGCAAGGCATTATTCAACGCGCCCTTAAAAAAGAGCAGGGAAAGCATGGATTTTCCGCAATGAACGATGTTTTAATTTGCCATGCAAAAATCAAAAATCTTAAGCACCGTAAAACAATATTTATGCGCCTTACGCAAACGGTATCTGTTGATGCCGGTGGTGAACAACCTGTTCAGTTTGTGGCATGTACTTTGTCTCCGGACCGTTTGGGTGCATTGAACTTGCGATACCTTGCGAGATTGACGCGTATTTTTGGCAACAAAGAATTAACCGAAGACCTTAAGTCCGTTGATACAATCGATGGTATGAGATTGCTTCTGAATGGTGAAGCTTCACTTACAGAAGTTGCAGCCTAGATACTTGATAACGACCGAAGGCTTGTCTTGGATCGGGTGATGGTGTACCTAATTTAGAGAACCAACCCGAAGATAGGACACTCTTATGCCACATAGCGCTCTCCATGAAAAAAAGAAAAAATCTAACCTCATAATCCTATCTCTGATTATAGGCTGGTGTGTGGTCATATTTGCCCTTGCCATTATCAAGATGAAAGTTTGGATATAGGCATTCTCCGTAATGGATAAAAATACCAAAACACTTGTTGGGATATTGACCCTTGTGGTGGCGATGACGGGTTTAGCGTTCGCGGCTGTTCCTCTCTATAGTATTTTCTGTCAGGTGACGGGATGGGGTGGCACAACTCAAGTTTCACAATCTGCACCAGAACAAATCTTGGAGCGCGAAGTTACTGTAAAGTTTAATGCGGATACAGCGCGCAACTTTATGTGGGAGTTTGTGCCAGAGCAAAACAACGTAACCGTGCGCATTGGCGCAAAGGCGCTTGTTTCGTATAAGGCCACCAATAAATCCTCTAAACGCCTGACGGGAACTGCGGTTTATAATGTCACACCACCCAAGGTTGGAAAGTATTTTCAAAAGATAGAGTGCTTTTGCTTTCAAGAGCAAACACTGAACATTGGGCAAAAAATATCCATGCCGATTGTGTTCTATATCGACCCTGCATTTGATAAAGATCCGTATATGAATGATGTCAAAGTTATCACATTGTCTTATACTTTTTACGAGGCAACAACAAAGGCACTTGATGAAGCGATCGAAGACTTCTACAATGCCCCAGAATAAATTTTGAATCGCAAAAGGATTACCCCTAAATGTCAGATCATAAAGTTGAGTACGGAAGCACAGGAAAACCCCACCCATTTCATGTGCCAGAGCCTAGCATTTGGCCATTTATAGGCGCATTATCTGCAGGATTATTCGCAATGGGCATGGTGTTATTCATGCATGATATTGAAATATCAGGATTTATTTTTGGACTTAAAGGCGTTCTTTTAGGGCTTTGCTCAATTTTAACTGTAATGTTCTTCTGGTGGAGGGCTGTGATTGCAGAATCTCTTGTAAAGGGACAGCATTCTCCAATTACTCAAATCGGATTCCGTTATGGAATGGCACTTTTTATTAGCTCAGAAGTTATGTTCTTTGTTGCCTTCTTCTGGGCGTTTTTTGATGCAAGCTTGTTTGTAAATGAAGCGCATCAGTTCTTGCGTATGGAATACACACAAGGCGCGTGGCCACCCCCACAAATAGAAGTGATTGATGCCTTTGACCTTCCGTTCTTGATGACAATGATTCTTCTTCTTTCTGGATGTACCGTAACATGGGCGCATTATGAGATTGCCAAAGGCAATCAAAAAGCGGCGACAAAGGCACTGGGAGTAACTGTAGCGCTTGGATTTATATTCATGTGCTTCCAAGCCTTTGAATATGCACATGCACATTTTGGCTTTTCAGAAGGGTCGTATCCATCAACGTTCTATATGGCGACAGGTTTTCACGGCTTCCACGTGATGGTCGGAACAATATTTTTGGCTGTATGTTGGATTAGATCAGCGAAGGGTCATTTCACAAAAGAGCGTCATTTTGGCTTTGAAGCGGCGGCGTGGTATTGGCACTTTGTGGATGTTGTATGGCTGTTCTTGTTTATCTCTATCTACTGGTGGGGAAATTCAATTGGTATCCAGCCTGCGGGCTAGCAGCTAAGGCAAGATGAAAAAGTCTTTTCCCATTGGTGCGACAATTGCCACACTGATAAGCACAATCATTTTATGTGCTTTAGGGACATGGCAAATTCAACGCTTAGAGTGGAAGCAAGAGCTATTGCAAAATCTTGAGCGTGAATACGCAAAAGACCCATCCTCTCAAAGTCTTGAGATTGAAGATTTTCAAAAGATTACAAAAAATGATGTGCGTTATGGAACGGTCACAGGGCACTTTCTCGATGAGAAAGAAGTTGTAGTCGGTCCCCGTATACATGCGGAGCAATCTGGATATGGACTTTACACCCCTTTAGAGCTCTCTACAGGCGGTGTCGTGCTGATTTATCAAGGATGGATTGCTAAAACCAAAAAAGAGCCTAGAGAGCGCTCTGAATCCCAAACTCTGGGCAATGTCACAATAGAGGGTACTGCGCGTTACGTACCAAAGGGCTGGCGCTTTGGTATTAAAAATAGCCCAGAAAAAGATGGTTGGATTTATATTGATATGGACGATATCGCGCATGCTAAAGAGATTGATACATTGCCCCCTGTCATTTTTTATGCTGAAAGCATGTCCCCAGAGATTGAGATGATCAGGAAGGACCAAGAAAAATGGTTTCCAAAGAACAATCATCAGCAATATGCGATCTTCTGGTTTATGATGTGTGGGATTATGTTGGTTGTCTATTACTTTAGATTTTGGCGCTGAGCTTAAATGCTCATAAAGCCAAACTTAAGCTAGTTGTTAAAGAGACCAGATTTTGAGCTATCTTCATTAGACGCAAATTTAGGATGTTCAATCAAAGATGCGAACTTGCGGTCATACTTTCTGATTGTTTTCTTTAACGCTGCTAATTTCTTACCAGAGAGAATTTCTCCAGTAGGAACCTTAATAGAGCGGGGGTTAGCTTGCTTTCCATTCACAAGGACTTCGTAGTGAAGATGTGGTCCTGTAGAGCGCCCTGTTGTCCCAACATACCCTATGATTTGACCTTGCTTGACGCGTTTCCCAGCTTTAATGTTTTTGCCATAGCCTTTAAGGTGGGCATACGCAGTTTCAAGGTTGTTATTGTGACGAATTTTAACGTAGTTACCGTATGAGCTAAAGCGACTTGCTTTAACAATCTTACCATCACCAGCCGCATAAATAGGTGTTCCACGGGCTGCCGCAAAATCCATTCCTTTATGCATTTTACTATAGCCAAGAACAGGATGTTTACGCATGCCATATCCAGAAGAAAGACGCGCACCATCAATAGGTGTACTCAAGAGACCCTTTTTTGCACTATGACCATTTTTGCGGAAATAACCTGTGCGTCCGTCTGGGAACTCATGAAGGTAAAGGGAAAGCTGATTGTCTGCTTGGGTAAGCTGAATATAGTATGGCTCACCACTTCTTACATATTCACCTTCATCGGTCATGTAGATGTCATAAAGAACTTGTAGCTCATCACCTGCACGAATCTCACGTTGAAAATCAACAGACCATGAAAGAACACGGATGGCTTGTGCAATAATAGGTTCTGGAACGCCTTGTTTGAGCGCGGAGCCATAGAGAGAGTTTTTAATCGTCGCACTTGCCGCAAACATTTGGGGCATAATTTCTTTTTGAAGTAACTGACTATCAATAACACCGTCTTTATCTCGCTCAACAACGATTGTACGAATAGGATCGGTGACAAGAGCTAGGCGAGAAAATGCCATTTCACCATCATAAGGCGCGATTGTAAGTTTTACATTTTGTCCCGGGCGGATAAGGCGCGGATCGAAATGCTCTGACATTGATTTAACAACGGCGTAAGAATCTCCGCCACTTATTCCGTTTCTTTGAAGCGCACCAGCAAGTGTGTCACCTTTTTTGATGGTCACTTTAACTGTACGTGGTGCAAATTTCTTCTTAATCTCTTCTGCATCTGCCAATACATTTCGGATCATCTTATAATTGCGAAGGAACGCGCTT
>JAESUK010000041.1 GCA_016763095.1 Alphaproteobacteria bacterium | reverse complement strand
TTTTGCCATTTTCAATGCTGTCCCTTTTAACCTTTATCGCACAGATTGTGCGGAAGGAGATATGAGCATGCATTGTTGGAAGTATGTGCAGACTTTTTCGGCATCTGTTTTGGAGTACCCTGTGAGGCGCGCTCTGTAGATACGTTGTGATCCAGAACCGATCAAAGGTGATATGGTGTTTTGTGCATATCTTAGGGATTCAGGAAGAAGACGTTTGGCTGTTCTTACGGCTGTTTCTGTTGCAATGTGGCTGTTGAAGGCTCCAATTTGAACACTCCATATGTTTTCAGGGCTAATTTGTGTACCAAATGGTTGCGTGTCAGGTGTTTTTGACACCATAATCTGTTTTTGTGGTGCTGTTTTTTTCTGAACGGCTTTAAGTGTTCCTAATGATTTGGTTGTATTATAGCGGTTGCTCAAAAATTGTTTGTGCGCTTTGAGTGCCATAAAGCCCGTATCAAAACGTGAGCTTGTTTTGGGATCAATATCTCCTTGTTCAAAGCTTATAGGTGTAACTTTAAGTGTTTTCATCTTCTTAGATGTTGAGATAGATGCCACTTGTTGTACTGGGTATTGGTTTGGCTTCATCATTGGTTTTGGCACAGATTTTTGAGCTATACGAAGGCGCCCAACTTTAGAGAAGCCTCTGTCGAGCAATACGACCATGTGATCGTTCCTGCGTTTTGATGATTTTCCACCGAAGACAACCCCGATAATGCGACGACCGTTACGTTCTGCAGATGCCACAAGGTTAAATCCTGATGCATTCACATAGCCAGTTTTAATACCGTCTACGCCGTTATATGTGCCCAAAAGCTTGTTGTGGTTTTTGTATGTTTTCCCGCGATATTTGAATGTTGCCAATGAAAAGTACTTATAGTATTTTGGATAGCGGTAAACAGAGTAACGTCCAAGTTTTGCCATGTCGCGCGCTGTACTAATTTGGCGTCTGTCGTGAAGACCAGAGGCATTTACAAAATATGAGTTTTTCATGCCAATTTCGCGAGCTTTGGTTGTCATGAGACGCGCAAAGTTTCGTTCTGAGCCACCAATATGTTCAGCAAGGGCCACTGCCACATCATTGGCAGATTTTGTAACAAGTGCATAAATAGCATCCTGAACACGAATTGATGATCCCGCGGGAAGGTCAAGTTTACTTGGTACCATAGAGGCGGCACGAGATGAGATACGCACACGATCGCGCAGTCCAATCTTGCCCGTTTCAAGGGCATCGAAGACCATCACAAGGGTCATAATTTTTGTTAGTGAAGCAGGATGAAGTTTTTTGTCAGCGCGACTTTGAGAGAGAATTACGCCTGTGTCCGCATCCATTACAATTGAGGCATATTTTTTGTTCGCAAACGCTTGGGATGATAGTCCCAAAGTAAGAATGGAAAATAGTATCAATGATAGTATGTTTTTTCTATACATCGTTTGCGCGCTCTTTTTCATGTTTTATAATTGTAGTGCGTGGTGTGGGCATCTCAGTCCTTAGACTATGATACCATATAGCGTGTTGTTATGACCAGTGTATCCTTAATCTCAGCGTGAGTCTATTGGTTCATCAGAGTTTTTTGAATGTGTGATGAAGAGTACAAAAGGAACAACCAAACAGGCGATATTTACAAGAATCCATATCGCCACCACACCATCAAAGTTTAAGAAAGATATTCTGTCGGCAATCTTGTCGAAATCTCCAAAGCCATGAGAGCCTTTTTGTTGGTAGTAAACGAGGCGGAAGGCCTCGCTTTTGAGAAGTCCGTAAGCGTTTACAAAAACTTAAAAAATTATTCCAAACCCAAAGAAGGCGTTGAGAAATCGTTCTAAATCTCCGCGGGGGGCAAGATCGAATAAGGCGCGGTATAGAAAGAAGGCGGCGACCATGCATTCGAACGCTGGCCCCATAAAGTCAAACACGATGGCGTGATGATCGTTAAAAGCGAGGGTGATATTTAGGAGCGCCAGTAAAACAATGCCCGTTTGGGGGGTTTTATGTCCACGTAGCTTCCAAAATCCGTATGCCATCGCACCCCAAACCATAAGAAGAATTGGGAGTTGTTGTCCAGAAAATGCCCATGCCATCCCGCCACCATGTTCAAAATCAAAAGTGGGTATTGTTGGGTAGCCATAAAACCACATGAATATGGTATGCCCGATTTCATGGAAAAAAGTTGCCATATAAACCATGCCCATGCCGATCCAACCAAGGGGGAAACCCGTTACCCAGTCCCAATGCTTGTTGAAAATCCAGCTATAAAAGGGAAGGTTGGCAAGGAATCCGAGAGCGACGCCCCAAAGTATGATTTTCGTTGTTGAGAGGTTGTAAGGGCGCATGGGGAACGGTTTTTTCGTTGTTTATGTGTGTGTTTAGTTTTGCATAGATTGTTTTTTATTCAAGAGGAGGAAAATTAATATGTATTTTTGTAGTTCGCTCTTAAACATTGGGATGTGATGCTCTATATTGATTGGATGAATTATAGAGATGAAAAAATAGATTTTGAAAATGCGATGCATTGGGTTTTATCCGATGGAGATGATGAGCGTTTTGATGGTGGAGATAACGGTGATGGATTTGGTGAGGATGAAACCAATATCTTGTTGAAAACACGCCCTAAAACGAAAAAGCCCGACTTGTACAAAGTCCTTCTTTTAAATGATGATTATACGCCTATGGAGTTCGTTATTCATATTTTAGAAAGGTTTTTTAGTAAGAATAAGCAGGAAGCTACCGATATTATGATGCATGTGCATCGACGGGGTGTAGGCATTTGTGGTATCTTTACCTTCGAGATTGCCGAAACCAAGGTGGTTCAAATCATGGATTTTGCTCGTGCCAATGAGCAACCTCTTCAATGTATCATGGAAAAGGAGTAGTTCTATGCTCTCACGTAATTTGGAACAAACACTGCATCGTGCGTTGTCGTCTGCGGCTACACGTAAGCATGAATTTGCAACATTGGAACATTTGTTACTTGCCCTGACTGAAGATCAAGATGCGATGGCTGTTCTTCGTTCATGTGGTGTGTCTTTAAACGAAATTCGTGAGAAATTGACACATTATTTAGATACAGAGCTCACCTATTTGGAGGGGACAAACACCGAAGAGTCTAAACCAACAACAGCATTTCAGCGTGTTTTACAGCGGTCCGCCATTCATGTGCAATCAGCAGGACGTGAAGAAGTGACGGGGGCAAATGTTCTTGTCGCATTGTTTTCTGAGCGTGAATCTCATGCGGTGTTCTTTTTGCAAGAACAAGAGATGACACGTTTTGATGCGGTGAACTATATTTCACATGGCATTGCCAAAGCCACAGGATCACAAGATGGTGTAAATACATTGCCACAATCGGTTGAAGATGAAAGCTTTGATGGCACATCGTCCGATGGCGAAGGAAAGAGCGCTTTGTCCACGTATTGTGTGGATTTAAATAATAAGGCGTTGTCTGGAAAAATTGATCCTTTGATTGGACGTGATCATGAGATTAATAGAACCATTCAGATTTTATGCCGTCGCTCCAAGAACAACCCATTATATGTTGGTGATCCTGGTGTTGGGAAAACAGCGATTGCAGAAGGGCTTGCCAAGCTAATTATTGAAGAAAAAGTGCCTGATGTTTTAAAAACGGCGCGCATATTCTCACTTGATATGGGGGCGTTGCTTGCAGGAGCGCGCTATCGGGGAGACTTTGAAGAGCGCCTTAAAATGGTGATTAAAGAAATCCAAGAGATTGATAATTCTATATTGTTCATTGATGAAATTCATACAATTATTGGCGCTGGAGCGACCAGTGGCGGAGCGATGGATGCATCTAATATTTTGAAGCCAGCGCTTGCCAATGGAGATATCCGTTGTGTTGGGTCAACGACATATAAGGAATATAGAAATTATTTTGAAAAAGATAGCGCGTTGGTGCGTCGTTTCCAAAAAATTGATGTAGAAGAGCCAAGTGTTGAAGATACCATCAAAATTCTACAGGGCTTAAAGCCATATTTTGAAAAACACCATAAGATTGAATATACGCCAGAGGCATTACGTGTCGCGGTTGAATTATCAGATCGTTATATTGGTGATCGAAAGCTTCCTGATAAGGCCATAGATATTATTGATGAAGTGGGGGCCGCGCAGATGTTGGTTCCTGAAGATAAGCGTAAAAAAATTATTACAGAGAAAGACATCGAAGGTGTCGTGGCGATGATTGCACGTATGCCGTCACAATCAGTGTCCAAAGATGATAAAGAAGTTCTTGCCAACCTTACGCGCGATCTTAAAACTTTGGTGTTTGATCAGGATGAAGCAATCGAGGTTATTGCAGACTCTATTAAGATGGCGCGTGCGGGTTTATGTGATCCTGAAAAGCCAATTGGATCTTACTTGTTTTCTGGTCCTACGGGGGTTGGGAAAACAGAGGTGTGTAAACAGTTGGCGAAAACGCTTGGTGTTGAGTTGGCACGCTTTGATATGTCTGAGTATATGGAGCGACATTCTGTTGCACGTTTGATCGGGACACCGCCAGGATATGTTGGGTTTGATCAGGGTGGGTTATTTACCGATAAGGTTTCCCAGCACCCGCATTGTGTTTTGTTGTTGGATGAGATTGAAAAAGCACATCCAGATATTTACAATATTCTTCTTCAAGTTATGGATTATGGGAAGTTGACAGATAATAGTGGCAAGACCGTTGATTTTAGAAATGTGATCTTGATTATGACGACAAATGCAGGCGCGGAAAACTTTGCACGCGCGCCAATGGGATTTGGTGCTGAGCACAGTGACCATGATCATCTGGATGATATCAATAGAACATTTTCGCCCGAGTTTAGAAATAGATTGGACGCGATTGTACCGTTTAAAGCTTTGAGCCAGAGAACGGTGGCAAAAGTCGTTGATAAATTTGTGATGCAATTAGAAGCGTTGTTGTCTGAGAAGAATGTGATCATTACCTTGTCCGATGATGCGCGTGAGTATTTGGCGAAAGAAGGGTACGATCCAACAATGGGCGCACGTCCATTGGCGCGTATAATTCAAGAAAAGATTAAGAAAGAATTGGCCAATGAATTGCTGTTTGGAAAACTTGAAAAATCGGGTGGAGCGGTTCTGATTGATTTCAAAAAAGGCGCGTTGACGTTCAAATATGATGTTGATGAGGTCAAAAAAGTGAATAAAACAAAGAAAAAGGCAAAAAAACTAGAAAAAGTTAAAAACAAGAATTGACTTTATGGTCGAAATTTTGTTTTGTAGCTCTTGTTCTTCTTAGAACATGTTGCGGGTGTAGTTCAATGGTAGAACGTCAGCCTTCCAAGCTGAACACGCGGGTCCGATTCCCGTCACCCGCTCCATTTTATATTGATCCCCACACATTACTACAATTCTGTTCATATTAACTTTTTGACAGCGTTACTGCCGAAAAATTATTTGGGCATTCTTGTATTTGGTTATTTCTGTCTTTTCGTGTATTTAGCTTGGGCGTGTGGTTTTGCGAATAACCAACCTTGCCCTTTGTCCACACCGATCGAAACCATATACTCAAGTTGTTCTTCTGTTTCTATCATTTCAGCGATCGTTGTTACGCCCAAATCTTGGCACATGCGCGCAAGGTTGCGGATCATGGCTTCGTCACGTGCAGAATTTAGTGCGTCACGGACATATTTCCCGTCAATTTTTACGCAATCAATATCCAATCCGTTGAGGTATTGGAAGGAGGCGGACCCTGCGCCAAAGTCATCCAAGCACACTTCAAAGCCACGCGTTCTTAGGCGTTGGATTTCTATGTTCACCTTAGGCAAGTCTTCGATTGCGGTACTTTCTGTGATTTCAAACAGTAAATTATCAGGTTTACAACCTGTATCATCAATAACTCTTAGGAGGTCATCAAAAAAGCCTGCTCTTTGTACTGATTGTCCAGATAAATTGATGGCGATTTTAACGCCGTTTCCTTTTTTTAACTGAGCCTGAGTATACCCAACACCTTGTTTTAAAACGGCCATATCTATGTCTGGCGCAATTCCGATGTCTTCTCCGAAGATGATCATTTCATAGGGGGACTGGTTTTCACTGAAGCGGAGAAGTGCCTCATAGTGGCAGATTTCTTCGCTTGGGAGGAACGCAATTGGTTGGTAGTTTAGCTTAAAGGCTTGGTTACTAATGAGGGCTTTTAGGCGGGTAATTTTGGCCGCGTTTTCTTGTAAGTAAGCATCAAAGTTATTGCTCAGATCATCACTTACGGCGTCTATCCCCTCTTTTTCCATTTGGTTCATTGTATAGACAAGGGCGCGTCGTGCTTCGCGTTCGTTAAGTTTGCCCATGTCTGCTTCAAGTGTCTTACTTTTAACGTTAATATCTTGTGTATTTTTACTTGTACGTGCAATCAAATCTTTGATCTTTTTCTCAATAAAATCAGAGCTTATTGTATCATCATGGATGATTGCATATTTATCACTGTCAACTTGGCTGGCGGCGTTTCCTTCAAAGGATTGCTCTTTCATGATGGCCTGCATGTTTTCGGTAAAATGATTGGCTTCATCAATGGAAAGTGTTTCCTTATATTTTTCGATTGCTTCTGTATCAAGGAACGTAATATCCAAATTTTTCCCTGCTTTTTTAGCGGATTGAAAGGCCTTGATGGCTGTACTCTCAAATTCTTTCTCACTTAGGAGTCTATGGTCTTTATTGTCCCCGATTGTTAGGAAATCGAGGAACGATTGTGTGGCATTGAGAGCAAGGTAAATATTATCATTTTCAGGAAGTGTCATACCCATGATGAGGGCACGACTTGTTTTGTTATCGTTCTCATTTTGAAGTTCGACCATGAGGGGACCAAGGCGTCCTGATTTACGTACGCCCTGAATGAGTGTTTTGAGATTGTTGTGTGTTTCGTCAGTGAATAGGGATAACCAGTTTTTTCCTGCAAGTGTTTGACTGTTTAGTCCGACGAGTGTTTTTACCTGCCCACCAGCAAAAATAATTGTACCTTGTTTATCAATTTCCAGAAGGAAATCTGATGCGGCAAAGGAGAAGGCGATGAATTTATCGCGAATGTCTTGTTGGCTTGGTGTTGCGTTCATGCGGGATGGTTCAATTCTTTTGTAAAAGTTGGTGCTTACGGTAAGGATTCTACCTTCTCTGTTTCTTTTGGCAAGAAAATAGCCTGAAATTCATTAAAAACTTCTTATACTAAAGGAGTATATTTTATAAATAATAATATTTATCAGTTACTTATGATGTATAAAAAATTAAGTACAATTTTATCTAAAATTAGATGAATTTAACCTTTTCTTGATACTCTAAGGGTAGGGTATTTTTAGGGTAATAAAATTATGGCACTTTTTACGTTAACATTTGATGTTTTAGGGACTTTTGGCACTTCGGCGCCAAAGGTGGCTTTGTACTATGGTGGCTCTAAACTTTCCCAGTTTTATGCTGGTTCTAGTAGTTCTACTCTTTCATTCGATATTGATACTGACCTTTTTAATCATACTCAACTTCGCTTTGTATTCCTCAATAGTGGTGCAGAAGGAGGAAGAACAGTAACATTTTCAAACATTGATGTGGGGGGCACAACGGCAGATTTAACAGCCTTTACTGCCACGAATGGAGCAAGCGTTAGTGCGAGCAATATTATTTTAGACCAAGGAGAGTTTTCAGATTATGAGACCGCGGGTGATTTAGGGATTACCCCGCCTATAGTTTATGGAACAGCGGGAGCGGATAAATTATTTGCCACAGATCTTGGTAATAGCATTGATGGGCTTGCAGGGAATGATCGTCTTTATGGAGGAACAGGGACGGATATTATTCATGGTGGAGATGATAACGATCTTATTTCAGGCAAGTTTGGAGATGATGAGCTTCATGGGGATGCTGGTAATGACAAGCTTTGGGGTGGATATGGAAATGATATCCTTTATGGCGGTGATGGAGATGATCAGCTCCGTGGGGATTTTGGAGATGACGAACTTTATGGAGGCGCAGGGAATGATCGCCTTTATGGGGGCGATGGAAATGATCTTCTCGAAGGTGGAGATGGCGATGATTTCTTATATGGAAATTCAGGGCTAAATACACTTAATGGTGGTCTTGGGAATGATCGTATCAGTGGGGGAGCTGATGATGATGTAATTAACGGTGGTGCAGATCAAGATGTGATCCATGGATATGCAGGGAATGACATTATTCATGGAGACGATGGAAATGATGTGATCGCAGGAGATGAAGGGGATGATGTGATCTTCGGTGACGCGGGGAATGATCAACTTATTGGTGATGCGGGGAATGATACACTTCATGGCGGAGATGGGGATGATCGCCTTGTTGGGCATGACGGAGATGATATTCTTAACGGTGATCTTGGTGCGGATATTTTGGAAGGTCGGGACGGTGCGGATACGCTTAACGGAGGTGACGGGAATGACTTCCTTTATGGCGGAGATGGTGGTGATATTCTGAATGGTGGTGCAGGGAATGATATTATTTATGCTTACAACACGATTATTCCAGATGCAGACACGTATGTGGGACAAGTTTTGGGTGATGCGCCCGTTGCTTATTTTCAATTAGATGAGCTTGCGGGAACAACGGCGGTTAATCTTGGGTCAGGTGGTGGATTAAACAGTACATATATCGGTGGAGTAACACTTGGGAACGCTGCGTTGTTTAGTGGCGGTCAAACATCGGCGGACTTTGACGGAGTGAATGATTATATCTCTGTTCCAAATAGCTCTCTTATCAACCTTAGTAACATTACAGAGCGTACCATTGAATTGGTGTTTAATGCAGAGACCACAACAGGACGTCAGGTCTTGTTTGAAGAGGGTGGTGGAACCAATGCTATGGTGATCTATATTGATGAAGGACAGCTTTACTTTAATGTTCGTGATGGAAGCGGTACGCCGTGGGGTCCGTTTACAATTAATATGGCGATTAATGCAGGCGAGACATATCACGCGGCCTTGGTGATGGATACGAATGCAGGTTTTGTTGAAGGGTATGTAAATGGTGTGCTGATTGGTTCAGGATCGGCACTTACGATATTAAGTTCACATTCAGGACAAATTGGGATTGGTGCGATGAACAACGCAACATATTTCCACGATGGTGCGGCAAGTGGATATGGACATTTCTTTGATGGACGCATTTCTGATGTTGCTATTCATAATGTAGCGCTGGATCAAACAACATTAGCGGCGCGTTATAATTCTATGCAAACAGGTGGAAGTACCAATTCGTTTAATGATGGGGATGACCAGCTGTTTGGTGGAGATGGGGATGATGAGCTTCATGTTTCTGCGGGAAGTGATAATGCAGATGGTGGTGCAGGGAATGATACGATTTTTGGTGGGATTGGAAATAATGTTCTTTTAGGTGGAAACGGCAACGATATAATCTATGCGGATGGGCAACAGATTGTTGCCCTAGGTGGAAGTATTGGGACGTTGCATAGTGAGATTTTGGGTGCATCGCCCGTTGCCTATTGGCAGTTTGATGATATTTCAGGTACAACAGCGGTAAATCTTGGATCATTAGGAAGTGCCGCGAACGGTACGATTGAAAATGGTGTGAGCCTTAATGTCGGTGGAATTTATGCTAATGATGATAGTGCGGCCAACTTTGACGGTGTGAATGATCGTATTCAAGTCGCAGACAATAGCCAGATTAACACAGCAACAGTTGCGGAGCGTACCATTGAAGTTATCTTTAATGCGGATACGACCACAGGTCGTCAGGTGATATTTGAAGAAGGCGGCACGATTAATGCTATCGCAATTTATATTGAGGATGGTGACCTTTATTTCAATGCCAGAGACGGGAATGGTGCGATCTGGGGTCCGTTTACGCTTAATGTGCCAATTACGGCAGGAACGACATACCATGCGGCGTTTGTGCTTGATTCAGGGGCAGGAGAGATTAGAGGATACTTAGATGGTGCACTTGTTGGAACAGGTGTGATTGATGGCCCGTTGAATCCCCATAGCGGTGATATCGGGATTGGCTTTTCTGATGGTGGGTCTTACTACCATGATGGTGCAGATGGGACGACAGGATATTATTTTGACGGTACAATCTCAGACTTAGCGATTTATAATTCAGTGATCTCACAAACCGAACTTCAAAACCATGTGAACCTTATGGATGGTAGCTTTACTTATACTGACCCATTTGATGATACTCTGAATGGTGGGGATGGCTTGGATACTCTTTACGGTGGTGCTGGGCGTGATCTTTTTGTCTTTGAGGCAGCAAGTGCCTTTAATGATGTTGATCAAATTAATGATTATTCCCTTGGTGATGGAGATACACTTGATATAAGTGATCTATTAAGTGGGTTTGTGGATGGTGCGAGTGATATTAATGATTTTGTACAGTTTGTGAATTCGGGCGGGGATACACTTGTACAAGTAGATGCAAATGGTGCAGTTGGCGGGGCGAGCTTCCAATCTGTTGCACAGCTTAATGGTTTGAATGACCTTGATGCCGATGCGTTATATAATGCAGGCGCGATCATCGCCTAGTTAGTCATTTATATTAATCTTCTGACAGTGTTACTGCAGAAGAGCCTCTTGTCTCAAAAAGTTTCGACAATTTGAGAGGTTCTTCATTTTGTTTCATAAAGTTAAAAGCCATATTTTAATATAATTATTATATATCAATGTCTTATATTTTTTCTGATTTGGCATCTGGCTTGCAATACTCTAAGTATGGCGATGATGTAATGTCGAGTTAGTATATTTGTTAAAGGGAGAAAAACCAGTCTAGTCTCAACACTAGACTGGTTTTTCGTTTCTAATTATTTTCATTTAATTTTAGAGGATGTTATATTTTTTTAAAATGCTGTTGACAATTAGACCAGTCAGTCTAGTTTATATTTTATGAACACAAACACCAAAGATATGTTGTTACAATCTGGCTATGAGATCTTTTATGAAAAGGGATATCATGGGGCAGGTTTGAATGACATCTTGAAGAAAGCGGGTGTACCGAAGGGCTCTTTCTATCATTACTTCGAAAACAAGGAAGCATTCTTGGTTGAAGTTCTGCAGTATTACAAGCAAAAGGCAAGGGAGGGCATGTCGCCATTTCTTATGGATAAGGATAAGCCTGCGTTGGAACGATTTAGAGCATATATTGGCGGCATGATTGAAGGCTGTGAGGTTTGTTCGTGTACTGGTGGATGTTTCTTTGGGAATATGGCCCAAGAGATGTCGGATTCCTCTGAGGTGGTGCGAGAGAGTATTCAAGGTGGTATCCAAGCTTGGTATCAAGGGTTAGAGCAGTTTTTTATTGCCGCCCAAAAAGAAGGTACGCTTTCATCTGAGTATTGTACGAATGAGCTTGCGAATATGTTTGTTGATGGATGGCAAGGTGCGTTGTTGCGTATGAAGGTTGAGAAAACGACCGAGCCCTTACATCGTTTCTTAAATGGATTTTTAAAAATATTGAGTATGTAGGATGAGTAAAGTTGTCTATAAATTAGTTCCGCAAAATTTATGGCAAGAAGCAGAAAAGACAGGTATTTTTTCTGGATCACCAATTGATTTGGAAGATGGGTTTATGCATTTTTCAACATCGGCACAAGTTCGCGAAACAGCTGAGAAATATTTTACAGGACATACGACCCTTTTGCTTGTTGAGGTGAGTATGTCAATATTAGCAGAGCACTGGAAATGGGATGCTTCAAGAGGTGGGGACCTTTTTCCACATTTATATGTTGATTTGCCGCTAAATAAAATTAATTGGGTTAAGTTATTGTCGTTTGATGATGGTGTTCATCAGTTTCCTGAAATGGATATACAGACGAAAATTGCTTAATTTATTTTTGTGTTTTTAACTATACGACTGGTCTAATAGTAGATTTGGCGTTTTAACCCTAAGAAAAGGAAAAATTTTATGAAACTATATTACTCATCTGGTGCTTGTGCGATTAGCCCTAACATTGCTTTACATGAAGCGGGCGTTGATTTCGAAGTGATTGCCGTGGATCTTCGCACTAAGAAAACTGAAGATGGACGTGATTTTTTTGAAGTGAATAAAAAAGGATCAATTCCTGTTCTGGAAATTTCAGAAGGTGTGATCCTGACGGAAGGTCCTGCGATCTTGCAATATATTGGTGATCAAGTGCCTGAAAAGAACCTTGTTCCAGAAAATGGCACAATGGATCGTTACTACTTTCAAGAACGGTTGAATTTTGTGACATCAGAGCTTCACAAGAGCTTTATTCCGTTCTTTGAATCTTATGGGTACCCAGAAAATGCGAAGGAACCAGCACGTGTAATCCTGAGGCGTAAATACGCATATGTGAATGAGGTTTTGAGTAAGCAGGATTTCCTTATGGGAGATGCGTTTACCTTGGTGGATGCATATCTTTATAACGTGACGCGCTGGACCCCAGCGGCGGAGATTGATGTGAAGAGTGAGTTTCCAAATGTGTATGCATTTATGGAACGTATGGAAGCGCGGGCATCTGTGCAATCTATGTTGAAGATTGAGAAGATTGACGCATTCACATGTGA
>JAESUK010000040.1 GCA_016763095.1 Alphaproteobacteria bacterium | reverse complement strand
TGAGTAAGCGTATACTTTCTTCAAATAAAGTGGAGAGATCATGTACTTTATCGTTTCCACCAACAGTGAAGGGCATATGAGCAACGGGAATACCAGTTTTTACTGATAGCCATTCTGCTGCGTCATTGTTTTCAAATGGGGCAACAAGGATAGCTGTTACATCTTTACCCTTAACTTTAGCCAAGACAGTTTCCAGATGTGATGCTGTTGGTGGGATACCTGGTTTTGGTTCTAAGCTTGCCACAACATCCATACCTAGCCACTTGAGTAAATATACCCATGAATTATGATATACTACGACACTTTGGCCTTTTAGAGGCCGTGCATTGGTATTCCAACGCTTAATCAGATCATTCCATTCTCTTTGAAAAGTATCCAAGTTTTGCTGATACGACTTGATGTTTTCTATATCAATCATCATAAAACGTTCGGCAAGAATATCTGCAATTATAGATATATTTTGCGGATCAAGATGCACATGTGGATTGCCTTCAGGGTGAATATGCCCCATAGAACGGTCAACATGTTCTTTTATCACCTCTAGCCTTTCAACGTAATCAGAGGCCATGAACCAACCAATTGTTTCTGGTTGTACATCTGGTCCACCAGCTTTTTTAATTAAGATAGGAAGCCAGCCAATTTCTAATGATGCTCCGCTACAAAACACAAGGTCAGCTTTGCGCATTGCCGCGAGTAAGCTCGGCTTTGCACGGATATGATGAACATCTTGTTTGGCGTTTGTCGCTGATTTTATGGTGACTAAATCACCACCTATTTCTTTGGCTAGAGCAGCCCATTCTGGTTCACAGGCGAACACATTCACTTTTGCAGAAGCGGAAGATGGAGAGGCAAAAAGCCCCCCCAGGACCGCTATTGAAATTAATAATATTTTCATAGCAATCCCCTTCCTAATACGCGTGAGCACCATGAGCACCAAGGCTCATGATATATTGCACGATGAATTGATTGTCGTCGTTACCATCAGACAATTCTTCATGGTTAAACTGAACACGTGCGCGAGAAAACTCGCTGTTTGTCCAGTCAAGCATTGCAGAAGCTGCCCAAGGGTTATGACCGTTACTATCTAATGCACTTCCAGCTAGAGCCGTCGGGACATCACCCGCATAAAGTTGCGAGTAACGCGCACCTAAACGCCATTTGGGACGGAATTTATAAACGCTTTGAGCATACCAACCACTTTGAGAGTCACGGTACGCAATCGCGCCTGTGCCCGCATCCATATCGTCATAAGTGCCATCCTCATTACGGTGGAAATATTCGCCCTGCAAAGTTATCTCTTGCTCGGCGTTGTTTCCCGTTGGGGCATAAACCATACGGGCATCAGCAATATACAAACCACTATCACCATTAAAGACAACCATGTCCTCATTAGCAGAGCGTTCGCCGCCTTTAACCTGTAAAGTTGATAAACCTACACGCCAGCTTGTATCGTCGCCAATGTCACCACCAACGCGTCCATAGGATGTCCATGACCCAATATCGTTTCCATCTGCACCACCGCCAGGGAAGTCATCCCCACGATATACGCCACCACCGATTTCTGAATATATATCGGTTGGTAGAACAGCAGAAAGCTGAACACCGTCATCACCATAGTTGCTGTTCAGGAATGCCCTGTTTGTAAGGGGTCTGTCGGCAAAATCATCAGCATGACTGTGGTGAGAATTGAGATAGCCTAGCTCAGAGAAGAAACGTCCTGCCTTACCCTGAAGACCATAAGGTAGAGATATGGTTTCAACATAGACCTCTTCAATCTCAACTTCTGTTCCGCCACCTTCTTCGACAAGTGCGATTGTTGCACTTCCACGGAAGAGATCATCAACGTTGGCTGAAAAATTTATTTCACTTTCACCAAGTCCAAAACCCTCGCTTCCGCGTTCGGCTTCCTCACCAACCACAAAACCAGAAAACTCACTTGTATCCGCAGAGAAGCTTTGATATTGCCCTTGCAGGATCACGCCAATTTCGGGGTTAAAGCTATTATTGCTGATCCGTCTTTCTGATGTAGCGGGAATAGAGCTTTTTTCTACTGTCGTTTGAGGTTGCTTAGTTTCCAGAGCACCCATTTTTTGTTCAAGCTCATGAATTTTACTTTCATAAGCCGTTTGCATTGCTCTAACTTCAGCACGCAAAATTTTGAGGTTTGTATCTGCCGCCCAAGCAGGAGATACAGTAGTGATAACAGCCACACTGGCCGCCAATAGCAGTTTCATAGACATGATTCATGTCCTTTCTTATCTAATTTAAAATCGGTAAATGAGTTTAGATAAGAAGGAAGGGGGGCGCGCGGGGGTTGTAGGCCGAGGCGACAGCATTGGAAACAAAAGAAGAGTTACTGGATACATACTGCGTGTTCTCCAGAATAGAAACAACCGTTATAGCCGTATCTGAATAAAACGCAGTTTGTAGAGATTTAACCAGTAAGCATTCAGGACACTCATGTGATGCTGGTACGCCTTCGTTGTTAGGCTCTTGATCTGCACTTGCATGTGTCTCAGCTTGGATGCTTTGAAAACCATGGTCAAGATGAACAGAATTGTGCTGAGCAATCGCAATTTGCGCGAATGCTAAGGCTAATACTGTCCATACAGTTATGATTTTTTTAAAGTGCATTAAGCACAACTAACAAATAGTTTTCGGTTTGACAAGCTTACTTTGAATATACCGAACAGAAATAAAATTTAGAGACACGTTTAATTTAGTCTGACAATTTAATAACTAGAGCGGTCTCCTGTCTGGAAATTATTTCTTTATCAATGAGGAGGGCAAGCGTGACATTTTTTCCCTGTGCAAGGTGGTCTTTCATGCCCTTGTTGATGTCCAAACCAAGGTCTTGAGTACCACCATCGTCATAGACGAGTGTGAGTGTATTGTTGTTTTTATCATATTCTACCCATATGACAGGTTCTGTTATCTCCTCACGATGAACAAGTAAAATTTGTCCGTCTTTGTTCGTAAAAATCCCACACTTCATGGATTTTTTTAAAGATTGTGTAACGTGGGAACTCTTTGTCATTATGGCGCGACTGCCCCAGTGTTCTCTAATGACGTCAATGGTTTTTGGAATGGAATAGCTGACGGTGTGTCGCCCATATCAACGCCGCTCAGTGCAAGGTCTGCGACCATGCTTGGGTCGTTCGTACTCATTTCTGAATCCTTCGCTGAAAAATCAAATTCAGAGGCATCTGTAGTATTAGTTGCTTCTTGTATGTCGTTGCTTGTGTCTTGTTTCGGCGTGATGCTTCCTTCCTTCGGAATCATATAAATTTCCATGGCGTCCAGTGTCGTGTCTATTCTGTCACGCATTGTTTCACTAAGCTCTGCACCTTCCATGCCCTTTCTTACCGCATCTACAAACTTCTGAGGGTCGTCTTTAAGCGTTGCCATTACTTCTGCTGTCCTATTCATTCCGCCTAAATAGCGCATGATCATCGGTGCATTGTAAGCCTCTGACTTTATTTGTCCTGTTATCTCTGTATTGTCATCCGAGACACCCGCAACATTATGCGCATCAAATCTATGAAAGAAACCGCTTAACGCTCTTGCATGTTCAAAAGATTGACCAATTTCTGGATCGCTGACGTGAATGGCATGATCCCCTCGTTTTTCAGATTCCATAAGAGGAAGAAAATCAGGGGAAAGATATGGTATTGTCCCTTTGTTTAAAATCGTTGTATTCAGGTTAGTGTCTAGGACATGACCTGTCTCGTGAACGGCAACCGCTTGTACATATCTTGCATCATCTCCTGGGGCGTTTTCTGGATAAAAAGGCAGGTCTGAAGGAACGCCAGCAATACCTGTTATAATCTCAATTTTGCTGTCACTATTTTCCATTAAGTCGGTAACAACTGTGAAGTTTTCTGTTCTGAAATCTACTTCTGCTCCCATTACATCGTTGTCTGCTGCCGTAAGAAGAGACTGTAGTTTAATATCAAAATGATCACCATATGCTTGTTCTATCTCTTGAACGGCTTCGGGTGATTTCTCTCTAAGGTAGTCCTTAAACTCTTCTACAGTGCTAAGTTCCTTAACTTCGGCGGCATTAATGGTAATGGGGGTTATGTTCGATCCATGCTCAACAAGCTCTGCTTTTACGGCACTATTAAAGATAGTGTTCATTCTAACATTATGGTTTGAACTGTTTTTGATCATTCTCGAAATATTACCCAATCACTCTTTTTTATAGACTTTAATCACATGATATTACTCTTTTTATTGATTTATGTCAAACATGTGGGATG
Organism: Alphaproteobacteria bacterium; assembly: GCA_016763095.1. Classification (GTDB taxonomy): domain Bacteria; phylum Pseudomonadota; class Alphaproteobacteria; order Micavibrionales; family Micavibrionaceae; genus UBA1850. Next base: position 23,342 of record JAESUK010000040.1, on the reverse strand, counting down.
GAGTGCTTTTACTAAACCTATCTGACACACACGTGATTTATATTTACATATTACATAGGTTCTGCTACAGTCCTGAGAAATCAACATATGATATCAGTGGTAAGAGGTTTCTTGAAGTATGGGCGGACTATTAATAGAAGAAGATTTGCTTGTTAAACAAAGCATTATCGATAAAGACACTCCAGAAGGACAAAAAATACACAATTTCTTACTAGGCAGAGCCAAACGCCTGGTTGGTCACAGGATTGATTTTAATAAAAATCCAGTCGCATTTGTGATGTCCGATTCAGAAGAACCAAATGCATTTTTTGCAAAAGCCCCCGAAAAAGACAAAAACTCAAGAAGACGGCGAGATGAATACAAAAATGTAAGAAGTGTTATAAATCCATACGACACACCTATTATTTGTGTCACAAAAGGATTGATTGATATGGTCGATAATATCGATCAACTTGATTACGTTTTGGGGCATGAGCTTACGCACATGATCTTTAGGGGGTATGGGGTAGCCCAAAACTCTAAGGGAGAGGAAACGCTTGCTGACCTACATGCTGTAGATTTGATTTATGATGCTGGATCCGATCCTAAACAAGCACTGCTAATGGAAGAAAAGCTTAATGAATATGCAAAGCAACAAAGCGAGAATGAGCGTGAGAAAAGATATAGTAACGACGAGGAAGAAGAGGGAATAAAATGGTCTGAAATATTTGATGTGCACATGATGCATGGTAATAGGGAGTCTGCTATAGAAGCCTCTCTAACAAGGCTCTCTCACCTAATAGATGACCGAACACCGTCTGAATTTGATAAATCAGTTTTTGCGGAAGAGTATGTTGATCCGATCTCTTCATTCTTAAAAAATCAGAGGTATAAGAACCAAAAGCCTTTAGGTAAATTAAGAATTCTGGTGGATTGTATTGAGCACTTATCAGCGCAAATACCAGCAGAAGAGTTCTTTCAAGCGCAATTAGATGCTTTACCTCAAGAGGGGTCAGATGATTGGAATTCTAGGTATGAATTACAACACAAGCGACAGCGTATTCAGGAAGTTATTGATGCAGGCTATAGTGATTATTTCTCTGGAAAAACGATAGAAAAAAAATATCAGCATAAAATAGCATGGCTTGCTGAGGGCGTTATTCAGCAAGTAAATGAGGAAAGAAGACAAAAGGGAAACGATACGAAACCAGCACGTGTTCATGCTACAGATCTTAATGTTTATCTGCAAAACAAAGCATACGAACACATACAACAAAACGGTTACCCTCAAGCAGGCGATAGAAATTATTCTGATGCTGCAGGTATAGTTTATACGTATTTTCATACCCTTTTTAAGGAGACTATTTCTAGCAAAAGAGAACAGCAGTATGAAGAAAACGGCGCAAGAACCCTACCACAAATAGAAATTGATATTACGAGCGCGAAGCAAAAGATATATACAGCAAAAGAAGCAACAGAATTCAAGCAAGTCGCGGAAGAGTTCAAAACGCTTCTAAAAATACGAAAAGACCTGATGTCTACATCGTATGGGTATAACGGTAATGGTAATAAGCTTGATAACCTTTCTTTTGTAGAAACATTCCGTTTAGGGGGCTCCTATGATTTTCCAGATTTGTATTCTGAACCACAAGTAGGGGAGTGTGTACCGTGGAATAACCTTGTTGAAATTGCTAAGACAGATGAAAAAACAAAGGAATATGTAGTTGAGTTTCTACAAGAACACCGTATAGAAGACTTTAGAATTACTCATAATGAACAGTATATTAGAAAGAGCAATTACCACTGTCATGCTGTAAATGATAACGGGATATTATCCGATAGAAATGTCGAAAAATTTGAGTTGGGTTACATTGTAAACAAAGAGTTGGTCATAGAGGCACATAGCTATATCCAGAACTATTTTGATAATGAAAGTGCCTTTTTTGATAAAACGTGTGAAAGTATTTTACATTTAGAAGATAAAGATTTTCTAGATGCTGTAAAAATAGAAAGTAAGCTAATTGGCGACGATAGAGTATCTGTTGCACGTAAAAAAATACGTGATTTTACTATGCTCTATAATTCATTACCTAAACTAAATAGCGGTAAAAATGTATATCGAGGTGATAATTCAGGGGTTCTCTCCCTTATAACTGCTCAATATTTAACTGAAAATAGAATGCCTTCAACAAACGAGCATGGAAATTCAAGTGTGGATGATGAGCTTTTTGAATTTGAAAACCCCATATTTGAAAAACGTTTTGGAAAAGACTTCAAAGATAAAATTATTACAGAAAAAAAAGAACAAACCCAAAGAATGTTTAATACGACTATTGATGTTGTAAATATGGCAGCTGATATTTGGGCAGAAGCATCATTGGACTTGGAGAAAATAAAAGAGAAAACAAGTGCTCTATGGAAAGAAATAGGGCGATTAAAAGATGGGGATGAGAAGGAGAAAAAGGATCTTGAACGCAGCAATCTTTATAGAGACGAGCAGTTCTCTAAGGAAAGAGTGGATGTTGCAGAAAACGTTTTTTATAATTACTTATGTAGCATCTTTAACGGTGATAAATATTGGTACACGTTAAACCGGTTAACTCCAGAACAGAAAAACATTTTAGCAAACTATGTCGTTAAAGATGAGAAGGGAGTCTTTACCAAGGTTTTTAATGATGAGCGTTATGCCTCGTTTTGTGACTTTGCAGGTGTGTTGCCAGAACAAACGGAAAAGATACTCTCTGGAAATTATGAGTTAACGGAGATCATGCAGGTCGTTACCAAAAATATTGGATATCAAAAGACAGAGACCAAAGAAGATTTAAAAAACCGCGCCATACAGCATTATAAAGACAAATATCATATTTCAAAATATAAGTCGTACTTACATATGTTTGATACCATGCAGTCTTTGGGTAAAAGCAATGAGATAGATGTTTCTAGTTTATGCAAAACTGTATCGTGTATTCAGGAGGGTGGTCGCTCGAATCAGGGGAGTGACAGCGAAGAAATGGCGCGCGCGCGCTACGATAATTACAGGAGTCTTGTAACAGAAAGTAACCTCTTAGAACTAATATCAAACGCCGTTAGTTATAAAGGTAATTACGAAGAGTTATCTTTTGGGGAAACTGTTGACACAGTCGATAGGCTTGCATCTATGAGAGGGCAGATGGAAGATCTCTTGGTAGAGGAAAGGTCTAAGGATTATTACGACGAAGAAGGCTATCTGTCATCAAAGACAGAAAAGATTGTACAGCCAGATCATGGTAAGTTTTTAGACTTTCTTGATAGGAAGGTTAGGGGGCTTATAAGAAAAGCACATTATCAAGCTTTGCATGATGATGACGCCTTAGAGAAGATAACTGATCTATATCGTGTGTATAATCCTGAAGGGGATCGTTGGTCAGAGGGATCAAAAAGAGGTTCGTACCTTAGTGAAATCAACAGAAAAGAGAAACCTCTAGAGACTATATCATCGCTTTCTGAGAGCAGAGAGTTTTGGCCAGAGGATGTACTTGATCATGCAAAAGCATTTGTATTTGCGAAGAATACATTTCTTGATGGCATCGAACTAGAAGACAAAATTTTAAATAATATATTTGATAAGTTGGAAGAGCTTCCATCAGGCAGAAAGAAGAATGAATGTTTCTTTATATTATTAGATAAAAACCTAAGGGCGTCTTATCCTGAAACACGGGAAAGACTTTTCAAAATCTACTCTCAGGACATGTTAGTTAAGCTTGGTAAGGATGACGGGTCTGAGCAGTATGAAAAGAGGCTATCTATCTATCTAAAAGCTTTGGAAAGCGATCAAGAAAAACAATGGGATATTGGCAAAAATCATGGAGAACGAGATGGTCTACTATCAAATTCAATGGCTGCTGCCGATAAGTATGTTTTATTAAGGCAAGTTTCTGACACGATTGTTTCACAAGAGAAAACATCGGAAATGATGAAAGATGTTTGTCAGGTTAACCTAAATTCCAAAAACTTGGCTGCAAGCTATTTGTATGGAGTTGGCGTTGACTATTTGACCTCTGAAATGGATGAAGACTCAGATACTGCGAATAGGTTTATTCAGTTCTTAAACTCTAAAGGAGAAGCCGGCGATTGTGCTGATATGAGTGAGTACATAGGGGTCACTATACGGGAAAAACATAATGATCCGCGCTACCAAGACCACCTTGATCGCCTTTTAGAACAAACAAAGCCAGTCAATTGCAAAGTTCTATACGAAAATTTCTGGTCAGCACCATTGGAAGCTCGGGCAGTAATTATTGCACGAATGTTGAAGAGTGCGGTTAATAGTGAAGCTTCGAACAACAACACCGATCAACAATCTTGGGAAAACGTTTTTGATGTTGTGATGGATAACATCATTAGCCCTGATGATACATCGAAAGAGAGTAAATATGCGCGTGATATTATGCACTCCTATATCAAAGCAAGAAGTGATTATGAGCGAGAACTGATTTTGTCAGCGATGATGGTCGCAAACCGTAATATCGGAAAAGATGCAGGGAACGTTGGTAAGGCTTTAAAGCTGTTTCTTGAAAATATGGGCCCTGCAGAAATTAAGCTTGGTCAAGCTATCGCGTCGCATCCAGATACACCAGAAAGTATACGTGTTGAATTACAAGAGTTAAAAAACGCAGCTGATAAACCTGCACGTTGGACGCTGTATGATTGGATAAAAGCTGAAAACGTTCCAGAAGAATTGTGGAAGAATGAGTATTTAGGAGAAATATTGGGCTCGGCCTCTTACTATACAACGGTAGAGCTTGGAGAAGATAAAGTTTTAAGAATGCTGCGTCCAGAAGCGAGAGAAAAAGCAATAAAAGGTTTCCGTGTCATTGGTGAAACGATCGATGATCTTAAATTGAAAGACCAGAGCTCTGATCTTGATTATAAAGAGCTAACGTCATCTGTAGCCGAAATGGTAACGCAAGCGGCAAGAATGTCTGGCATCGAAACGGATCATGAGCTTGGGCAGAAGCAATATGAAGATGCGCAAAAAATATATAATGGCGCCACGATCAGTAGCGGATCAGAAACCTTTACTCTGAAAGTTATGGATTGGAATGTTAAAGGTAAGAACTGGATTGTTATGGATAAGGCCAATGGGCTCATGTTTAATGATCTTCCAGAAGAAACATCTGAGCAAGTCACTTACAAAAAAGACTTTGCCAAATCGTATATAGTGTTTGAAGTCATGAATATTCTGGCCGGTAGTAAGTTTGATCATGATTGGCACGGGGCCCAGTTATGTATTGATAAGGCTACGAATGAGGTTGGTATCTTTGATACAGGGGCAATGGCACTCGAGGCGCCAACGCCAGCACAACAAAAAATTCTTGGTCATATTATATATGATGTTGTTAAAAACTCTATGGATAGCAAGAATCCCTTTATGGCATTAGGGAGCGCGCTTAATGACAAAATAGAGGATCTTCACAACAGCGGTACAGATACGCAGTATCTCGTAGAAGTTAAAAAGGGGCTTCTTGCTCTTGGCGACTTCTTTAAGGTGCTTGATGCCGACGACATGAAAGATATTATGCCCAATATGGGCTTACTGTCAGGCTTATCAGAACACGTAAGTGGCGGTGTCGCTGAAAAAATGAGTATGGTAGAAAAAGCACAAGTGAAAATGCTGATGGCAACGAAGCTCACGTCCTCATATAACAATGTGACAATCGCACGAACAACAGTAGGCATCACAAGCAATGTAGCAAATGTGAATGTTGAGGCGACAGTACAAGGCAAAGCAAGCTGGCTCCAGACCGCTTTTTCAGATCTTGATGCTGAAGAATTTAGTAATGCAGAAACACAAGACTTAAGAGGAGAACAAGTGCAAAGCTATGTCTCTCCGAGAGAAAGAGTCTGTTGTTGAATTATGTGCGCGAAGTAAAGTTTTAAAAAATCCATTTCAACTGGGCTTGTGGTGCAAATTCTGTAACACCGTCTACGCCAAATTTATTGTGCCAATATTGATATTCAATGCCTGCCCAGAGCTTGTTTTCAGTCGTTCCCAATGCATGACCGACATCAAATAGAAATCGTGGGACCAAAAGTTGATTAGAATTAGATGTGCCCTCATGACCTTGAAGATCAGCAAAGCCTTCAGCCAGAAACTTTGCACCACCAATGTTAAAGGGGTGATTCCAAGAGAGCGTAATTTGCCACGTTTTGCCATCAAGTTGCGTTGAGTCATGAACATAGGCGTTGGTTTTAAAGAACTTAAACCCTGGTAAGTTGAAATCAATGGCACCACCATAGAGATATTGAGGTCCTTGTCCGCGCGCTTTTTCAAAAGTTGTAGAAAGAAGGATATCCTTGATAATACCGTAAGATACACTCTTTTCTGTGATTTTGCTTAGGGATAAACGAGGTGAAATTTCGCCATAATAGGTAGAATTTGACCCATCCGAGTAAATAAAATCAAGAAAACCAAATGTATCACCATATAGCCATGAATTAGCATGCTCTAATGTAATCGTTGTGCGTTGAGGTTTCCCCAGCTCATAGTTATTTCCACGTAAAAGCTGGATGTTCGTGGTGTGAAACTGTACGATATCCTCCGCCATTGCTTTTTGAGGGAGGGCAAAAACAGTGCCACATAGAAGAATTAAGAAATAAATGCGGATATAAATCATGTGTTATCTTGATGTGTTTCGGTGTTTTTTTATAGAGAGAGTACGGATGTAATATATAGGCATAGTTCTTGCTTTATTTATTCTATTAGTAACAATAAATAGGATCAAAAAAATTGAAAAACATGTTAGAAAAATTATATTTAATCAAATATTTATTAATAAATACTACACAGTTTTTGTGTTTTAGTAAAACTACAAAAACGATATTTACTTTAACTTTCTGTCTCATTTTGAGTTTCAATTTGAGAATTTGCCCAGTTTTTGCAAATGATCACGTTTCACAGCCGACAAAATATATTGCGCTTGATGCCGATATGTCTGGTAACACAAAAGAAGCAGGGAAAGCACTACAACGTGGTATAGAATTGGCACTCAAAGAAATTAATGATGCGGGTGGTATAAATGGTGTACCACTTGGTCTTAAAATATTTGATCACCGCGCCAATCCTGCCAGAGGTGTTTATAATATTCAAAAGATTGCCGAGGACAAAGATATCCTTGCTGTTATTGGCGGGGTGCATACACCTGTTGCGCTAGAACAACTTCCAAACATTCATAAATTTAAAGTTCCTCATTTAGGGGCTTGGGCAGCGGGAACAACTATAGTCGACAATGGATATGATCCTAATTATGTATTCCGCCTTTCTGTTCGTGATGAATATGCGGCACCATTTTTTATTCAGGAAGCTCAAAAACGTGGCTATAAAAACATTGTTCTATTTTTGGAAAAAACGGGATGGGGACGTTCTAACTACAAGGCGTTAACGCGAGATTCCGCCAATGCTGGTATTCGTATTGAATTCACCCAATGGTTTTTTTGGGGGGATAAGAAAGAAGATTTTGTCGCACGTATTCAGGCACTGAAGCAATATAATGTGGATGCCATTATTCTCGTTGCAAACGCAACGGAAGGTGCTGCATTTGTGAAGGCACTGGCAGAATTACCTGAGGATAAACGTCTACCAGTTATCTCACATTGGGGTATTACGGCGACGGATTTTCCAAGTTTTGTAGGGCCTGCGGTTCATGATATCGACCTATCCTTCTTGCAGACGTGGTCTTTTGACCATAAAGGGGCAAAAGCATTTAAAGAAAAATATTGTCACGTTTATGGTCCATGCCTATCCACACGTGATATTCCCGCACCCGTTGGAACGGCACATAGCTATGATCTAACGCATATTGTTGCGCAGGCTTTAAGAAAAACACCCTCGTTGAGCCGGGAATCTCTATGGGACGCGTTACATAATGTTGAATATTATGATGGCTTGATAAAAAAATATGAATTTCCATTTACAAAAGATGATCATGAGGCATTGGATATATCTAATTTTGGTCTTTATCGTTACAATCGTGACGGTGAGATTATAAAGGTAAATCAGGGGTTATATGAAAAATAGTGGAAACAACACGACAATTTTACGCCATGTTCTGTGGCATATTTTGCCTGCTGTAATTCCTGTATTACTTGTTGCTTTTATCCTGACCTATAAGTTCACGTACAACACAATTGAGAAGCAAGAATATAACAATATTGAAAATGAACTATTTTTTGCTTCCCAAACGCTTAATCGTCGTCTTGATGTTACAAAAAACTGGTTAAGCAACCTGTCTCAAAATGGAATGATCGTAAATTCTCTGGTTGATCCTCAAGGAGCGGGTGAATATATTCCTCATCTCCTCGAAACGTTACGTGTCCCCGGCCCTCAGGTTGGGGGACGTATAGAGCTACTTGATTTTCAGGGGCATGTCTTAGCAACAAATAACATTGAAAGTACATTTGATGTTAAAGGGGAATGGTTTAGAAAAATATTGAGTGGTACCCGTTTTGAGGTGATTGATCATAGTGGCTTGATCATGGCTGAACCAATTATTATCAATGGTTTGCCAGAAGGGGCCTTAGTCCTTTCGTTTGATCCGCAAACTCTTTCTGAGTTTTTAAATGTTACGTCAGCCAGAAGCCATATAAGTCTTATCGACGCCCACCGTCATTTTTTGGCTCTATCATCAGGACAAAAGTATTTTCACGTTGGCGATATTTATAGTGAATATAATCTCAAAGACTGGGTAACATCAACAAAAACTATTGACGGTCGTGCGGGGTTAACGCTCGTCTCGGCACAAAAAAATAGCATCGCATTCAAAGCCGTGAGGGATGTACAATATGCTCTAATTGCTTTTATTGTCATCGCGCTCGGCGGGATTGTCCTATCATTATCTTTGGCGGGGCAAAGTGTGACCAAAGTTCTTGCTAATATTGCTAGTCAGTTACAAACCCTACGAACAAAAAAAGATCTTTCGAAGCGTATCGTGCTTAGTCCGATCAAAGAACTCGCTCGTCTTGAGCTATCCTATAACCAAATGGCTGCGGATCTTCAGAATACAACCGTTTCTAAAGAGTACATAGACACGCTTTTTGAAGGTTTACCGCTTCCTGTCTTTGTCTTGGATACACATGGGTGTATTGTGCGAACGAATGATCCCGCTCTATCCTTATTTATAGATGAGGGGGATGAAATACCCACTTATCTTCAAGATATTATTTTTCATGAAGATCTTGAGCAACATCGAGAAGATTTAATTAAGAATTTTTCACATACGTCATACAATAATTGCGACACATTTTTTTATCTCTCGAAGAAACACGGTTCGCATGAGATAGAAATGCGATTAACCAAGCCTCAAACAGAGGCAAAACCGTATATTTTATCAACCACTTCCTTTAAGGATCACACAGGTAAATTAACAGGCTATATTGTCACAGCAACAGATATCCATGACCGTAAGCAAAAGGAAGAAGAAATTCTGAAGTTGGCAGAACAAAATACCCTGATGGCGAGAGCCATTGAAGAAATTAGTCTGGGTGTGACAATTAGTGACGGACAGAAAAAACACCAACCACTCATTTTTTGTAATCAGGCATTTGTAGATATTTCTGGTCTATCTATGAAAGAAATAATGGGGTCTAGTTGTAGCTTTCTGCAAGGACCAGAAACAGACCCTAATACAGTGAAGGCCATATCTGATGCTATTCGTAACCGAGAATCTATTAAGGTGGAAATACTGAATTATAAAAAAGATGGGGAAACCTTTTGGAATGAGTTGAGTCTTAACCCCATTTTCGACAGTGATGACAGTTTAAAATATTATGTTGGTATTCAAAGTGATATTAGCGACCGTAAGCGCGTAGAAGCGATGAAGACAGAATTTATCTCAACCGTTAGCCATGAATTGCGAACACCTCTAACGTCTATTCATGGTTCGCTTGGATTAATTAATCATCTGTACGGTGCTTCCAAAAATGCAGAAGAAAAAAAATTAATCTCAATAGCGTACCGTAACAGCACCCGCCTTAAATTTCTGATCGATGATATTTTGGATACGGAAAAGCTGGAATCTGGAGAGATGCGGTTTTATCCTAAAAGTTATGAACTGGCATATATTATTCAACAAGGCGTGGAGCTTAACGAAGCGTATGGAGAAAAATACAAGGTTAATTTTGTTGTTCTCGATAGCGTTCCAGATACTTATATTAATGTTGATAAAAATAGGATCATCCAAGTCTTTGCCAATCTGCTGTCCAATGCTGCCAAGTTTTCCATGGGATCAAATCATGTTGATATTAAAGCGCAAAAAATTGATGGGGCAGATAATATGGTTCGTATCTCTGTCATAGATTATGGGAATGGTATTTCAGACGAATTTCAAAAAAGGATTTTCACCAAATTTGCACAACAAGATTCATCCGACGTTAGAAAATTATCTGGAACAGGATTGGGACTTTATATTACTAAAAAAATTGTAGAGGCACATGATGGTAAAATTGGTTTTGAAACCACTGCCAGTGAAGGAACAACGTTTTATATAGACATCCCTTGTTCCTCTTCTTGTGCCTCAAAATGAGAATATCTTCATTACTCTATAAGAATAAAATTAAATAACGTTATAAATCAGTGTGATATGCTCTTGTGATGGTGGCACAGTCATTGCACCTCTTCTATCTTAAAAAGGAGAGTGAAATGACAACACATTATAAAATAGATGGGGCGATGGATACACAAACAATTAGTACTTTAGAAGAAACATTTGCGACCCTGATGTTATTGGGGAATGATATTATTCTTGATTTGGAAGATGTCGACTTTATGGATTCATCTGGCGTGGGGATCATTGTTTATCTCTACAAAAAACAAATTGAGGACGATTTCAACCTGACATTGATGAATGTGAATGGTCAGCCTTTGCGCCTTTTAAAGTATCTGCGCATAGATAAAGTGATGCGTATAGAAGCAGAAGAAGAATTTTCTAGCATGCCAGTTATTGCAGCACAGGAATATAACAAGAATATGGGCATGTCATAATTGTCCATGAATGAATGCATAAGCTAAACCACCGATTGAGGGAAAAAGGGTGTGAAGTGCAAAGGGGTGAACGTAATGAAGTTGCTAACAATCAATAAAAAAATACAGCGAGTTATGACGGCAGTCGTTCTAATTATTTGCTTAGGGATTGGTTTTAAGGCTTATGCCCAAGAAGATAAATCCGAGCAGACAATTCCTGAACTTGTCAGCCCAATCGCATCAGTAGCAGATGAAGTAATACTTCGTACTGGAGATATGATTCTGATTGATTTTCCTGGTGAGAGTGCTTTCGGTGATCCTTTTTCAATTGATCAAGATGGTTTTCTTTCTTTACCTGAAATAGGGCGTATTCATATGTCGGGCAAAGACTGGATGATGGGTGTTACAACAATACAGTTAAGTTTGTCGACGGCTTACCGTGATGTAGAAGATATTTCTATAACGCTGAAAGAGCGGCAGTTATTTGTAACCGTTCTTGGATATGTTAAAGACCCAGGACCAGTTCAACTCATACCTCATTCAACAGTTCAAATGGCAATTCAAGCCGCTGGTGGTCTCGCACAGGGCGCACAGCTTGATAAAATCCAAGTCCGTCGTCTGGATGAGGTCATAATCTTTGATTATAAAAAGTATCTTGATACAGGGGATGATTCCATCATTCCAGATTTAAAGCCTCTTGATGTGGTCTTTGTGCCAGCATCGCCCTTAACAGGAAATGTGCAAGTGGAATTTGATGCACGCACATTGACCTCGGCCGGTGATGGTGGTGGCGAAGATGCGGTGAAAGTCTTTGGTGAAGTCCATCGCCCCGGAAGCTTTAAATATAAACTGGGAGCAAGCGTGATTGATATGATGATGCGTGCGGGAGGGGTAACAAGGTATGCTGGGATTGAACAAATCCGCATTATTTCAAAAGGAGAGCCGTATCCCTTCAATATGAGAGAGTATATGGATACAGGTAATCCTGAATTGATGCCTGAGATTGGAATGGGCGATACTATTTTTGTGCCTCAGGTTACCGAGCAGGTGAAGACAGGATCAAAAATTATCTATGTCATGGGAGAGGTGTTTCACCCCGGTGCATATGAAACGAAAAAAGGTGTGAGTTTATTTGATGTATTAGCAAATGCGGGTGGACCAACGCGTTTTGCGGAAACGCGCCAAATTCGTATCCTTAAAAAAGATGGAGATGTCATACGGTTTGATTTGATGGCATTTACAGAGCGTAAAAACGATCTCGTTCTTCCGATGATTGAAGCTGGTGATGCAATATTTGTCCCTGAAAAAGCTGATATGAACGAAAAATCATGGCTCAAAATTGGTCCTGATCGTGCGGTTATGGTGATTGGTTCCGTCGTGCGTCCTGGGCGCTATGAGTGGGCAGACGAAATGAGTTTTCTTGATCTTATTGCTCATGCTGGTGGACCAGGTCGAAACGGAGATACATCTAAAGTGTCTATTCTTCCTCCTCCAGAAGAAAAAGGAAAAGTATCTCCTGTTATCTTCGATTTTTCAAAGTTTATGAATGAAGGCGGTAACGTATCAGACCTTCCTGTTATAAAATCAGGCTATACAATTCAGATTCCCGAATTACCAAAAGACCCAAGTGATAATAGATCACAATGGACAAAACAAGATACGGATCGTTCTATATTTATATTAGGTGCTATGTTAGCACCAGGACGTTATGCCTTTAACGATAATTTGACTTTTATGGATATTTTCTCTGCGGCGCAAGGTCCATCGCCAAATGCTGATCTCCATAATATTCGTATTTCACATAGAGGAGAAGGAAAGGCTCGGATTACAAAAGTAAACCTCTCAAAGTATTTTGAAACAGGGGATGAAAGGTTACTCCCCAAGGTACGACCCGCTGATGTTATCTATATACCACACCGTACCAGACAGTGGATTGACACGCCAAAGGAAGAAACAGTACGGGTACTTGGTGCGGTGGCAAATCCTGGACGTTATGAATTCAAAAATAACATGACAATTCTTGACCTTCTTGCAGAAGCTGGTGGACCAAGATCCGATGCATGGCAGGAAAAAATTGTTGTGGTGAATTTGGGTAAAGGTCAGCCTAAAGCAAGTAGCTTTGATCTCGTCGGATTTGCCAAAAGCGGAGATTTCCTAAGTCTTCCTGTTGTCCGCGTTGGAGATACAATTTATGTACCGGATAAGTCCCAGAGCAATCGCGCCAAGTTTCGTGAAAACTTAAAAGATACAATGGGCGTGATCTCTCTTATTGCAACAATAGCGGGGATATAATCATGATGACCCTTCCAATAGAACATAAGGATATACAAGCACTCCACTACCAACTTGTGCACCAGAGTATTAAAACAATTTCCTGTGTCGGTGTGACTCCAGAAGTAGGGACAACTTCAATTGCATATGCGCTTGCAAGGCGTTTTGCCGCATCTGGTTCAAGAACCTTGCTTATTGATCTGGATCGTACTCATCATACAATCGGTGCACAGCTCGCCTGTCCACCACAGGACTGGACACCTGAAACTGTCTTAGAAGCGGATAATATTAAGCCAATGGGGCGGACGGGGTTATCCATACTATCGGCACCGTCTTCTCTCTCTCTACATTGGTCCTTTAAAGAGAAAAATATTTTTGAAGAGATGTTTAATAAATTAAAACAAAAATATGATATGATAGTAATTGATGCTGGTGCAGTCATAGGTACAAGAGGAAAAACTGTTCCTGCAGAGATCGTATCTTCTGCATCTGATGTCTGTTTGCCTATTCTTTTATCTGGGCAGACGAATGAGACAGATATAATTAAGACTCAAAAAATTCTAAAAGATCATGGTGGTGTAATACAAGGGTATGTCATGAATGACTACAAAAACCCTCCATTATCGGAGGAACTGGAAAGAACATTACAGCGTTTTATTACGGTTTCCCCAAGATTGGTAGGTAAATGGGCACAGAGAGTTAAGTCTAGCTCACTTTTGTCGCAGAGGTTTTGATTGTCGGGGCTAATGAACTGTCTATAATGTCCTGATATAGTTTCACAATAATAAGAAGGGGTGTACGTGAAGAAAATTTTAATCGTTGAAGACGATAAAAATATGGCCGAGTTGTTCTGTGATTACCTCGCAGAAATAACGGCTGAAATTGAATGTGTTATTAGTGTTCTTGATGCAAAAGATGCCTTTGAAAAGACCTCTTATGATATCGTCTTATTGGACAATATGCTTCCAGATGGAACTGGTTTAGAGCTTTTAGAATATATACAACAGGAACAAATTAGTACCGAAGTCGTGATGATCACAGGGCAAGGGTCGCTTGCAACAGCTGTGAAAGCGATGCAACTTGGGGCGCGCGATTTTATTATTAAACCAACGACGAAAGAACGGTTAACCTGCACGCTAAACAATATTCTTGAGAACAGAAGGTTGCATGACGTGATCAAAACATATGAAGAAAAATCTGATCGTAAAGATTTTTCTACTTTTGTTGGCGCATCTCTTCCTATGCAATCCGTATATCAAATTATTGAGTCTGCGGCAGTGAGTAAGGCGACTGTATTTATCACTGGGGAAAGTGGTACAGGGAAAGAACTGTGCGCTGAGGCACTTCACCGTAACGGTCCACGTAAGTCGAAATCATTTTGTGCTGTGAATTGTGGCGCAATCCCGCGGGAACTCATGGAAAGCGAAGTGTTTGGTCATGTAAAGGGGGCTTTTACGGGTGCGAACAGTGATCGCGAAGGGTTGGCTCATAAGGCAAATGGAGGAACGCTATTCTTGGATGAAATCTGCGAGATGGACATTGATTTACAAACAAAACTCCTTCGTTTTATACAAACGGGAACGTTTCAAAAGGTTGGCGGTAATAAAGATGAAAAAGTTGATGTCCGCTTTGTATGCGCAACCAATAGAGACCCTCTAAAAGAAGTCCAAGCAGGAAATTTTAGAGAAGATTTATATTATCGTTTACATGTATTACCGATTGCGATGCCATCACTTCGTGAACGGGGAGAAGATGTCATGTTAATTGCACAGCATTTTCTTGAAAAATGTGCGAAAGAAGAAGGAAAAGATTTTAAAGGATTTGATGAAGATGTTCGTTATCGGTTACTGCAATATAGCTGGCCAGGGAATGTTAGACAGCTTCAAAATGTGATTTGGAATATTGTCGTGCTTAATCAGGGGGAGAGTATAACAATGAAAATGTTACCTTCACCTTTAGACTCTTTCTCAATTGATCATGCGGTAGCTCCATCATTGCCCCAATCATCAGTAGAAGGCTTGCCCATGGTGCATGGGTCAATGAGTGAAAATGTTTTTGGTAATAGTAAAGAAACACTTGTTACAATGGATTGCTTGGAAAAACAGGCTATTGAGAATGCATTGAGAGTTTGTTCTAACAACGTGTCTGAAGCGGCACATTTTCTAAATGTTAGCACGGCAACGCTCTATCGCAAGAAAAACCAATGGAAAAAAGAAGCTTAGTAATAGTCTTCTAATATTTGGCAGGAGAGCTGATTCGCTCTTTTTAAAGCCTTAATGTCATTCTGCATATTGTATGTATTTCCTTCTGCACAACTATTTTCAATACGCTGACACAGGCTCTGAAGATCAATGGCACCAAATGTTGCTGATGAACTGGCATGTGTGTGTGTAAGGTGTTGTAACGTTGTATAATCTTTAATAGAAAATGCCTTTTCTATATCTTTGATTTTATACGAGGACTCCTTTAAAAAACGATCTAAATAATGTTTTGCTTTCATCTCACCAATTGCTTGTTTTAAAGCTTTCAGAGCTTCTGGTTTTATTTCAACTTGGTCATACATAATTCTTGGTGATCCTTTTCTGATTGATCTAAATTTTCAAAAAAATAGTTTAAACGGCTACTTAGTTTGAAGTAATCAATGGGCTTTGTAATGTAACCATCTATGCCCCTGTGGCATGCAGATTCAAATGATGTAATTGATGTTTTTCCTGTAATCATAAAGATAGGTATTGTAGAGGTTTTTTCTTTCTTTTTTAGCGTTTTAATGAAATCCATACCATCGTGATTAGGCATCATCCAATCAAGTAAAATAATATCTGGCCTAACGTATCGGAGCATTTTGTATGCATCCTTTGCACAGGAGAAATAATATGGCTCAAATCCGAGAGACCCTCGCAAATGATCTACGAGAATGTTACCTACAATTGTATCATCATCAATAATCCAAATTCTTCTTTTTATGGTTGTATTCATATTCATTACACTGCAATAGGTGTGCCACATTGTATCAGAAGAGCTGGTACTATACTTGCAATAAAATCAATAACTTTGCACCTTACCCACTTGTCCCCCCTGTCTTAAATTAAAAGGCAGGGGGGATTTTTTAAAAGATGCGTTGCAGAATAAGAAAAAGGCTCATTTTTTCTCATAATAATAAAAACTTACGACAAGTTAAGGCTGAAGGCGGATGTATTCAGGAGGCGTTTCATGATAATATTTTTGATAAGATTTCACAACGTTGTTTAGAATAATAGAGAGTATAAGAAAATGGGTGATTCACTTCGGAAGATTATGCATATTGATGATGAAGATGATATTCGTGAGATCACTAATATTATCCTTTCGAGCACGGGAGAATTTGAAGTACGTTCTTTTGATAGAGGGCAAAAAGGCATCGAGGCGATCTCTGAGTTCCGTCCTGATCTGATTATCTGTGATGTAATGATGCCGGAAAAAACAGGTCCTGAAACTTTAGAAGAATTAAGGAAAGACGGAGTTCAGATACCATTGTTCTTTATGACAGCGAAGGTGCAGGATTATCAGGTTGAAGAGTTAATGGCGTTTGGTGCGCAAGGTGTTATTAAAAAACCATATGACCCCATGGCGTTGCCGGATCAAGTTAAAGATATGTGGAAAAACTTATAAAATACGCTCAAGATTTTTTTGCAATTTCTCAAAATCAATAGGTTTCCCAAAAATATATTTGGCATGTGATAAAGCTGCGCGCGTACAGGTTTCTTGTGTGTCATGGTTCGTGATTATAAATGTTGGTACTTTGTCTTGTAGCCCTTCAAGATAATTGAGCCCTGCTGTATATCCTTCGGGTAGGCAAACGTCTAAAAGAAGAGCATCTGGCACGATTTGTTTCATTTGATATGTTAATTCACGGATGCTTTTAAGATGAGAAACTTGATATCCAATACCAATCAAAAAATCTTTTAAAAGATCAGCTTGTAATAAATCATCTTCAACGACATAGATCAGTTTATTATCACTTCTCTTTGTCGGAAGATAATACTTGGTATGAATGTTATTGTTAATGTATTGCATGAGAACCTCCTGTATGTGCGAATAAATTCTCTCGTGGAATAAGCTGGTTGTCCGCGTTCATCTCAGAACTGCTTTCATTAAGGATATGCTGTAAACCCTCTTGTAAAACAGTTTTTGCGCTCACATTTAAAAAACCTGTCGCTTTACTTGGATCACCAAGGGATGTTCTTATATCTCCCTTACGAGAGGGTTGAAAATGTATGTTAAGTTTTTGTTGCGTGATGGAAGACAGCGTTTTAACAATATCAAGAATAGTGCTTTGCCGTCCGGTACATGCATTAATAATCTCAGCATCTTCGAGGTTTGGCTTTAAACCAGCAATAAGCATCTCAACAACGTCGTTGATATAAGTAAAGTCTCTAATCTGTTGTCCGTCACCAAAAATGGTAATGTCCTTACCATGGAGTGCGCTATTAATAAAAATGGAAATAACGCCTGAATAAGGTGAAGAAGTATCCTGCCGTGGTCCATAAACATTAAAGAACCGATACCCAATTGAGGATATTTTATGTGTAAGAAAGGCAACTCGTACTTGATGCTCACAGGCATATTTATCAACGCCGTAAGGGGTCAGGGGACGTGTTGTATGATCTTCACTAAGTGGCATATTGGCGTTGTCGCCATAAACGGCTGCAGATGATGCATAGATAAAAGGATATCTCATAGGGTGAGCTCTTTTTGATAGAGCCTCAAGAAGTGAGACTGTACCACTTTGATTGGTGGTATGAGTAGCAAACCAATCCTCAATAGATTTTTGTACAGAAGCAACAGCAGCCAGATGGAAGCAACCATCAATATCGGCGCAGAGTTCTTGGACAATCTCTTGATCACATATATCACCAATAATAAGCTCGGCGTTTGGATTGAGGTTTTCGATTTTTCCAGTTGAAAGATTATCCAAAACGCTGACCTCATATCCCATTTTAATTAGGCGGTCAACGAGGTGTGACCCTATAAATCCACATCCGCCTGTTACCAAAATCTTTTTCATAAATGCTCCTATGTTGTTATCTCATGGGAGAAGTTGCAAAGTATGTTCCAACAGGACGATTATTTAAATTGTTGATATTAAATAATTTTATATGATGAAAGAGGAAATATTCTCGAAATGCTTTTCTAAATGAGAAAAACCCTCTTTTTTTGATTAAAACCAACCAAGTTTACGTGTGATGGAGTGGTATATGCTTTGCACATACATAAAGTATGAAAATTATGATTTTTTTAGATAGTAAAGGGTTTGGCGGTATAGAAACACATGTTGAGTACCTCGCTCGAATGTTAATGAGGTACAAGTCAACGGCATTAATTGTTCTGTGGAACGATTATGGCGAGCATCCTATGGAGGCAAAATTATCCGACATTGATGTTCCTATTGTTAAGTTGAACGGAAATCTACATTCTTTTGTGAAGGCACTTAAGGCTTCGCGCCCTGATATTGTTCATACACATGGTTATAAAGCAGGGATTATCGGGCGTTTGATATGCCGTTTAATGAATATAAAAGTTATTTCCACATATCATGCAGGCGATACAGGGCGAGGAAAAATGCGGCTTTATACTTGGTTAGATGAAGTAACCTCGTTGTTGGCGCCCTCTATTGCTGTGAGTCGTGGTATTTTCAAAACACTCAAAGGTCAAAAACATTGTTTACAGAATTTTATTCCAGTGTCAGGTGATTGGACGGTCGTGAATAAAAACCACCGTGTCGCTTTTGTTGGTCGTTTATCCGAAGAAAAGGGGGCACATCATTTTATTGAGATTGCCCGTGTTTGTTATGAACAAGAGTTTCATATTTACGGAACGGGACCTTTGGAAAGTGAATTGAAAAAGATTGCCCCTAATAACGTTACGTTCCATGGCTTCGTCTCTGATATGGAGAGTGTATGGGGGGATGTTGACTTACTCTGTATGCCGTCTCTCAATGAAGGCACACCTTATGCGGCACTGGAGGCTATGGCACATGGTATCCCCGTTTTAGCAAGCGATGTCGGTGGATTACCCCATCTGATAGATCATAATGTTAATGGATGGTGTTTGTCTATTGAGAAGCCGTTACAGTTTGCCAGTAAAATTAACGCGTGGGCACGTTTGGAACAAGGGGAACGTTCAGCCATGTCGGCCGCGGCGCATTACAAAATTAGTCGTAAATATAGTGAGCAATCAGCGTATCCCCAATTGATGAAAATCTATAAGAAATAGAATTATTTTCCAAGAAAATGTCGGCGGAAGCCCGCTAATAAAAGGATAAAGGCAGAGGCAAGACCTGATCCTGCAAGTGGTGCGGGGGCAGAGTAAACTTCGCCTTGAGTAATCGCGCCTTCAGGAACATATCCGCCCTCAATTTCAGCGGTGAGTTTTATTGAAAGCGCCGTACGAAAATCTGTGAAATCACCGGCTTGCAACACAAAAGCATCTGTTCCGCCAATAACATTTCCCGCAAACCATGAGGTAAGGTCTTGATCACCAACTTGAGCGTAATCATATGTGATTGTGAGACCATTAATGGTATCAACACCAGCCAGTAAAGCATTGTCACGAGCATCGGATGTTTCACCACCGCTAAACCAGCCAGAATCTCCATGCATATAATCATAGCCATATCCGTCCCCAGATATATCAATCACATTTCGTGTTCCATTAAAGCTGTTTGTCGAGAAAAGGGAGGATCCAAAATCAAGAGCTTCGGCATTATAGGTTGCGCCATAAAATGGGCGGCTCATATTTGAAAGTGTGTCCGCGTAACTATTAATGCTTTCCGCGCTATCGAGGAGAGTCCACTCTGTCATAGTTTGTTGCGTGGATTGGCTGGACCACATCACGGTTTGTACTGCGATCGAACCGTAATTACCCCCCAAAATAGCGTCTTGGATGCCACTGTCCTGAAAGGCATAGGAATAACCTTGCATCTGAAGCGCATATTCTGAATTTGATATACTTCCTGATGTGTCGAGTAAGAGTTGAAGCTCAACATCAACAAGTGTGTCGTCGGCTAAGACGGGAGAGGCGAATACAAATGTTAACATTGTTGCGCCGCATAAGAGTAAAAAATTCTGTTTCATAAAATATGTCTTTTCTCAAAAAGTTGATCGTTTCTCTCGTTTCTTGTCTCATTTTGACAATATCCCTGAATATTTAAGTGTAAATAACGAGGAATGTATAAAGCATTGCAAGACCTGCACCGATAGCTAAAACAGCGTGGCGTGGCACTTGCCGAAGGAACGAAAAGCAAAAACAGTTGTGACATGGAGGGTCTTGAACCCTAAGACATGCTTTAATACACGAACCTTCTGAGCAACCCACATCTCAAAGCTAGGAAATGCGTTGTATGTTTTCCTTTGCAACATATAGGAGACAGCTCCCGTCGAATAATGTTTGTAAACGGCTTGTCTTGAAAATAAGCTGACCCCTTCGCTATTACGAGACATAGGCGTAATGATCCAGCCACCGTCGCATGATGCATGACGGTAAACATACGCAATAAAGCTCCCATCCTGATTGAGGTTAAAACGATCATGAGGGAAAAGGTCATGCGCCACCATATATCTTGTTATAAGAGCCATCTCAGACTGATGGGAGGAGTAAGTGTTTGTTATTTTATAAGTGATTTTTAGAGTAATGCTGACCACACCAAGGAGCAGAATAAGACATATAAACACATTTTTATTTCTAGGAGACATATTGTGTCCTCTTCTTTGAAGCCTTGTTGATATGAATACTTGTAAGCGCGGTGAGTACAGCAATGAGGAGAATAGCGATATTTGTAATATCTGCGCCAAGACCATCATGGTAAAAATAATATAGATCGACAGACAGTGTCATCATGCTTAATCGAAATATGTTAACGCTCATAACAAGAATACAAAGTGGGAGTACGTAAAAATTAAGGTTTTGATTCCAAATTAAAATATGTGTGCGAACAATCGAAAACCAAAGAAGAAGTGCGAGAGAAATATTCGTAAACGAGGTGCACCCCGTCATGATCAAAAGTTCATGTCCAGAAGAGCCAATAAGAATGTTTCCTTGTCGCGTGATTGCGGGGTCTATAGTTTTGACAATGGCAAGTGTTGCAATGGCATCGAACTGTAAAAAGGCATCAGCAGAGAGCTTAAGGCATAAGTCAGATAGGGGAACACGTAAGGCAATGGCCATCATAATCAAACAGGCGTTACGTTGTTTGGTATGAAGAGCAGTTGCAAAAAAACTGCAATATCCTGCAAAAATAGCGAGAGTAACCCAGCTCAATAATGCACTAGGAATACAGAGTAATAAAAGAGCGATGAGACTGATGGAGATATCACGCGTGTTGATTTGTGTAGAGGTACTTTGATGTAACAGGTTAAAGCTACAATAGAGAGCAAACCAGACAATAAAGCTAATGCCGAACCCACCAAAGAGACCCTCTATAATACCATATTCATTGATATGTTCTAAGATTGGGCGGATCATGGCGTTGATCAAACCAACTGTAAAAACAAACATAAAAAGATGGATACGGTACATGTTGGAGATGGTTGCAAGAATAATACCGTATGAAATCTATTAGAAAACAAAGGTTTTGAGACAGTCTCGGTGAATATTTCTCAAAATAAAACTCAAAGTGAATAATAACGAATATCTAATTGGTTATTATGTTGAAATACAATGATTTTTATGTTGGTACTGACTTTGCAGATGATCCTGCTATGAATGATGTGATCAGTAAGTTTAATGCTCTACCAGAAGTTTTACGCCACACACTCCTATTTGGGTTCTCTATGATAGGTGTGCGTTTGGTCGGGTTTCTTTTAATTCCTGTTTTTACGCATGCTCTAACACCATCAGAATATGCGCGTCTAGATCTTCTTCAAAGCCTTGCAGATATTATAGGTATGATTGTCATTGTAGGATTGGCAGATACATTATTTAAATTTTCTGGAGAAGAGAGAGCGGTTCAGAAAAAGCATGCTGTAGCGGGGCGAATCTATAAGCTATCTGTATATTTATCTTTAACATGTGTAGGACTTTTTCAACTTCTTGCACCAACTATCAATGCGCTATTACCGCTTGAAATAGATATTTGGTCGGTACGTTTTATTCTGGTCAGCGTATCCATATCTCCAATGATTTTGGTGGCACTTAGTTGGCTTCGTATGGATGGTCACGTAGCAAAGTTTGTACGAGAAACAATTCTACGCTCTCTATTACAAGGCATTATATCTGTCGCTGTCTTGGTCGGTGGGTTTGGTGTCTCTGGTGTGATGGCAGCCAGCATGGTTGCCAGTGTAATTACAGCATATTCTCTTCATCGTTACTTAATAAAGCATCAAATATGGGCACATCATCTTAAAAATATGTCTGTTTATTTGCAGTATGGATGTCCGCTTATTTTCGTAGGCATTGCAGGTTTCTTCTTGCGGTCTTTTGATCGTTGGATGTTGGCAGACAGTATAGGTGCTCACGATATGGCACTCTACGCACTCGCCGTAAAATTTGCTTTGATCGCGGCCTTCTTAACACAACCATATCAAATGTGGTTATTACCAAAACGTTTTGCACTGTTAAAAAATAAAGAGAGTAAAAAGAAACTTGGGCAATATTCTATATGGGGGTGTGCTTTCACAATTCTGACAACAGCATGTATGAGTGCGGGCGCTCCAATTTTAGTCTATATTATGACACCAGAAGTCTACCATTCCTCAATTCAGTATATTCCGTTTCTATGTTTTTGCTCTGCAGTCCATATGGCGACAATATATTTGAATATTGGTTGCTATGCACAGAAAACCACAAAATGGCCTCTGATTATTGATGGCATATCTGCGGTTTTTGTCGTTGCTTTGTATATTCATTTTATTCCTTTATATGGAGCATTTGGAGCTATCGGGGCAGGTGTTGTTATTTTATCGTTACGCTTGATCTGTACTTTAATCGTAAGTTTGGCGTATGAGAGAATAAACTATGAAGTTGGCAAACTATTTTTGTTATTTGGCGTTTATGCAGGGGCATGTGCGATACAGACAGTTTTTTCATCATCAATGAGCCATCAAATATTGATAGGAATAGT
>JAESUK010000039.1 GCA_016763095.1 Alphaproteobacteria bacterium | reverse complement strand
GATAATTTGCGGCACGAAGGAGGCTTGGGTCTCTGGTAATGTATGATAGAATCTCTCGTTGATCCCATACATGGTTTCCCGTTGTGATGCAGTCTGCACCAAGAGCATAGAATTCTTTGCAAATCTTTTCCGTGATTCCGTAGCCATTGGCCGCGTTGTCGCCATCTATGATTAAAATATCAGGCTTATATTCTTCCCTTAATGTCGGGATGTAATTATCTAGGGCATCGCGCCCTGCTTTTCCTGCTATATCGCCAATAAATAAAATTTTCATAGAAGTGTTCTAGTCTTATGATTAAAAAAAGTCACGCAGAGATTGATTCTAATTCAACCCTTTGGAGATTAGAAGTGCATTTGGGGATATATCAGGTGCATCCTTAAGGTTTAGTGGTGGGGTCCACCAATTGATGCATTCGTTTAAAACTTCGGCGATATTCTCATCGGTTCTTTGTTCGGCAGGAAGTTCTTTCTCTATCATTGATAGTGTGAACTTTCCTTGTGCGCCTCTTGGATCACTTAAAGGCATATATTTTGTAATGTTACCTTCATCATCACGCTCTACATTAAGAACAATCCCGCCACTGAGCTTGAGGCTCATTTGCAGGACTTTTACCGCCATATTAAAGGGTTCTTTTAGTGCTGGGCGTAGGTCAGGTCTTTTGGTCACAACAATCCTTCATGTATATAAATTAAAGCATTATATAAAGGGTTGTTGTGTTTATGTCAATTTTTTAAAAGAACACAAAGTAAGCGTATACTGAGCTTATCATTACAGTAACGATCATGAGTGGGAAGGCCATTACCATAAACTTCATAAATGATATTGGTTGTCCTGCACGTGCGGCGAAGCTTGCGACCATAACGTTTGCGCTTGCTCCCACAATTGAACCGTTTCCACCGAGACATGCCCCAAGAGAAAGTGACCACCAGATTGGCTCAAGTCCTTCTTTTCCACCAAATGTTGGTGCCATTGCGTCAATCATTGGAATGATTGTGGCAACGAAAGGTATGTTGTTAATGAAAGCAGAGGCAACTGTTGATATCCAAAGGATGGCCATACCAGTCGCGGCAAGGTTTCCTTCTGTTGCTTCGAGCATGTATCCAGCCATTACGCCAAGAATACCGGAGTTTTCAACACCAGCAACGATGATGAATAGACCAATAAAGAAGAAAATAGTATCCCATTCAACTTCCTTGAATGTTTTCTCTACTGCATGTGCTTGCTTTTGTGAGCTAAGCAAGAAGATTTTTTTACGTTTATGTTTAACCATATCAAGCAACATAAGAAGAGATGCGCCACCAAGCGCAATTGAACCTGGTTCGTACCCATGGCTATGCCCTGCGATAAAGCCGAATAAAACAAGCCCTAGAACAAAGAGCGACTTATATAGAAGCTGTTTATCAACGAGCGCTTTGGCCGCGTCATATCTTAATAGATGAGATCTTGCGCGTAGCGATGTCTTCATTTTACGTCCCCACAAAACATCGAAGAAGATAAGAAGAAATATCATGATTATAAAGGCTGGTGGTCCAACGTTTACAACGAAGTCCATAAAACTAAATCCAACATGTGATCCAATTAGTATGTTTGGTGGGTCACCAATTAGTGTTGCTGTTCCCCCAACGTTAGATGCAAAAATTTGTGCAAATAGAAATGGATATGGATTTTGTTTAAGTTGTTCAGTTAAGAGTAGTGTGATTGGTACAATCAGCATAACGGTTGTTACGTTATCAAGCATTGCGGAAAATACGGCCGTAATAATGGAAAGAACGGCGAGTAATGCTCGTGGGTTGGCCTTCACTGATTTTGCGGCGATAATTGCGACAAACTGGAAGACCCCAGAGTTTTTCATGATCCCTACGATGATCATCATGCCAATGAGAAGGAAGATTGTATTAAAATCAATTCCTGCAATCGCATCATGTTGCGATATAACGCCAAGGAAGATCATTGCGGATGCTCCGAGAAGCGCCGTGACTGCTTGGTTTATCTTTTCTGAGATGATGAGGGCGTAGACTGCAAGTAACACTCCGCAAGACGCAACAACAGGGTCCATTCCGAAGATTACTTGTGGTATTGTATGTTCAGTGATCATTTTATTATACTCTAATTACCTTGTATTGATGGTTTCTAAATTATGTTTTTAGATTTCACCGTCTTTTTCTAATTGCCTAATAACTTGATCCAACTCTAAGATGGATGATTGTTCTGAAATTAGGCCACACAGTTTTCCTGTATCTTTTTCAACAACAGGAATTGGGCTTCCGTACCGTACCATTAGGCGGATGGCTTCCCATGATTGCGTTGTTGGGTGAACGACATACATGTCTTCATCCATTACTTCGCTTATGTTTTTAGATATTAATTTATTAAGGCGTTTTGCGATTCCCGGGGCTGCACCAACGACAAAGTTTAAACGCTGTAAACCGTCTGGCATTGTTACTGCGACAGGAAGAAGGTTTTCTAGAACTTTGTTTAGACAAAAGAGACCAACTAAAACACCTTCATCGTCTATGACTGGCACACATCGTAATGAGTGTTTGCTTAGTCTTGCGAGTACGGTTTCTACTGTTTCGTCTGGTTTGGCTGTAATAACTTCGGTTATCATTGCTGATTCACAAGACATTTTTCACCTCTATTTTTTGTTTCACCCGTGGATATACAATGTTTACGGGGGGTCACGGTGCGGGAATATGCTCCTCTAAGTAGTGGATTGCAACATAAAAATTATTTATTTGATAAGTTATTATTGTAATTATAAAAACTACACTGAATACGGTGGATTTATCTGAATGATTTGAGACTTATTTAGAGCTGTAACACTGAGTCGGTGTTAAAATCATATCTAATGTCTGATCATGGTCTTCTTTGGGAAGTGAAAATAAGCAAAGTTGTTGATCAAAGGCGTAGCCAATTGTCATTGGGGTGTGCCCCTGCTCTTTCAGTTGATGAAGTGTAATATCATAATGTCCCTGTCCATAACCAATCCGACCTCGGTTACGGTCAAAGGTCACGATTGGTACAATGATGATGTCGGGTGTTACCCTGTTGCTTATTACATCTTCAGGCGCTTTGGTTCCCCAACCGCCATCTATTAATGGTTTTTTTCCGTCCCAGCTTAGGAATGTGAGGGGCTTGCCTTGTTTCTCAGTTTTAGGGAGGCAGATGCTTATTCCCTTATTAAGAAGTGTTTCTATAAGTAAGGAGGTGTCTATCTCGCTTTTAATCGGCCAGTAGACGGCAACCATTTTGTCATCTAGGTCGTTCACCGTTTCAAAGAAAAGCTTTGTGATTTGTTCTGTATCGTTTGGATCACGCGGAAGTGAGTCTCTATGTTTCAGAGCGTGCTTGCGGATGTTTTCTTTTTCTTCGTGCATGGGATGGATACAATTTCATAGTAATTTAAAGTGCCACGGTAGCCGTGTAGATGATCAATTCGCATGTGGCCCTGTGAAACAGGTGGGCGCCATGTATAAGCTGAGGCGGCAAAACACTTCAATACTTACAGGGACAGCTCCCGAGCGAAAGATTATCGGCCGCTGGAATATGAAACTATCACGCACCCCGCAGCACCTTAAATAAAATCGTTATGGCTATATATAGCGATTATGCGGCTTCTTTCAAGTGATTTGCTATTTGAAGGACGCGTTGATTTAAATGTTCAACAGCATTCCCCAATGCCTCTTGCTCTTCGGCTGTGTATTCATGCCCCTCAGATTGTTGTTGAGGTTGTGGTGTAACACCAGCGGATAGATCGTGAATCTCGTCTGCTAATACAAGTGCTGTAAGGACAAGGAGATGAGACTCTGTTGTTGCTGCTCCTGCTGAGGCAATGTCTTTTAAACGCTTATCAATATATTGACCGAGCTCTGAAACACGTTGTTCTTGACCATCGTCACAGGCTACTCCGTAATTTCTACCATTAATACTTATTGTTACTTCCGCCATAGTGTCCTCTATATTTAAATTATGCTTCTAAGATGCCTGATACTTTTGCGATGACGTGGTCTAGTTTTTGAACCATGTCTTCTTTGTTTGCATTGGTTGCAGGTGACGCAGCGAGTTGTTCGTTAAACATGTCCGTTTGTTGAGAGAGTACATCGGCATGCATTTTTTCACGTTGGACGATGACCTCTTCAAGAGTGTTCAGAGATTGATCAAGAATAACCAGTGATTTTTTAACTGTTTCAAGGCTCATGTCTTTAAGAGATCCCTAATATATTGTTGTGTTACAAAGTTGTATATATACCTGATTAGCAGACTTTGTTTCAAGCGGTCAAGCGGGATTGTGTAATGTTAAAAAGATAGCCACATCTATTGACCAAATTGGTTTCAAAGGGCATGTTGATGTCACTTTTAAGTAAAACATTAAATGGGTAGAGATATGAGCGCATCAGCACAAAAAATTTCACAAGAAAAGATTTCCACACAAGTTTCATTAAAGGTCATGGCGAACGCCATTCGTGCCTTGGCAATGGACGCTGTACAGAAGGCAAATTCAGGGCATCCTGGCATGCCAATGGGAATGGCCGATGTTGCAACTGTTCTTTATTCAAAGTTCTTAAAATTTAACCCTAAGAAACCACATTGGGAAGACCGTGATCGTTTCATTCTTTCTGGTGGTCATGGGTCAATGCTTCTTTATGCGCTTAACTACCTTACAGGGTATGAGGAAATGACAATTGATGAAATTAAGAACTTCCGTCAACTTCATAGTAAAACACCCGGTCATCCAGAAATTGATGTTGATTGTGGAATTGAAATGACAACAGGTCCACTTGGACAAGGTATTTCAACCGCTCCCGGCTTTGCGTTGGCAGAGCGTATGTTGAATGCACGTTTTGGTGATGACCTCGTTGATCATTATACATACGTAATGTGTGGTGATGGTGATTTGCAGGAAGGTGTGTCACATGAATCTTGTGCTTTTGCGGGACATCAGGAGCTTGCAAAAATGATTGTTCTTTATGATGACAATGATATTACGATTGATGGTTCAACGGATATCTCTTTCACGGAAGATGTGTGTAAGCGTTTTGAAGCTTATGGATGGGATACGCAAAAAATTGACGGTCATGATATGGACGCGATTGAAAAAGCGATTGCACATGCCAAAACAACGGACACACCAAGTTTGATTGCATGTAAAACTAAAATTGGTTTTGGCGCACCGACAAAAGAAGGGTC
>JAESUK010000038.1 GCA_016763095.1 Alphaproteobacteria bacterium | reverse complement strand
TGTCAGCGGCAACTGATCATATTGCTTACGTGTCCTGTCTTGAAAATAGAGGACATTCTCCATATATCAAAAATATTCTGCCGTACTGCCAGTGTACAGGGTATGAAATGCGTAAATGGGTTGCCCAGAAAGGCGCAAGTGCAATCATTATAAATATGACTAATAACCCAAGATTCTATACCGACCCCATTCAAACATTGCTGACGGTAAATCAATATAATGCCGCCACAGCTCAAGCCTATAGCACTTGTAGACCGCTGGGTGTGGAAAGAAAGAAAAATAGATTATGAGGTATTTTCTAGCATTTGTGCTCTTAGCTTTTATGGCGCAACCTGTCGCTGCCCAAACACCAGTTACAGACGCCCAAGCACAAAAGTTCTATGAAACATGCTCTCAAAATAGAGATGCGCGCATGAGCGCAGAGACACAGAACACTTTTTGTAAATGTTCATCTATTGGGTATAGGAACAGCATCACACAAGAAGACCTACAAGACCTTGCAAAAGGTGTGGGGCAGGACGCACGTAATGCAATGAATAAACTTGTTCTTGAGTTATATGCCCCTTGTATGGAATTTCCTATACGAGACATGGTCTATAACAAATGTACAAAAGATGCGTTCCAAGCAGGTAAAAAACTCTGTGGCTGTATGGCAACAAAGATGGCTCGATATATATCTGAACGCGCAAAGGGCGAGTTGGCAACAATATTGAAAGCCAATCCAAATGTGTATGATCCATTGGATGCGATCACAGGCTCAGCATCATACGCAACACAAGAAAAACGCATTGTTCTTCAGTGCATACAAGGCAAATAACACGGCTCTAGTAATACTAGGCAATAATACAAAGTAATTAGGAGTAATAAGAATGGGTGATATTATAAAAGGCGAAACAGGGGATTGGGAGATCGTAATTGGTCTAGAGATTCATGCGCAAGTTATTGCCAAGTCAAAACTCTTTTCTGGGGCCTCTACAGAGTTTGGTGCGATGCCAAATACACAAGTGTCGCTTGTTGATGCTGGGATGCCTGGAATGCTTCCTGTGCTTAATGAAGTTGTTGTTGAGCAAGCTGTACGTACAGGTTTAGGCTTAAATTCCAAAATCAATCTGCATTCGGTCTTTGCCCGTAAGAACTATTTTTATCCTGATCTGCCGACGGGTTATCAAATATCTCAGTTTGAAGATCCTATTGTTGGTGAAGGCATCATTGAAATAGACATGGAAGATGGCACAGTTAAAGAAATTGGAATTACCCGCCTTCATCTTGAGCAAGATGCGGGGAAATCAATCCATGATATGCACCCTAGTAAAAGTTACATTGATTTAAATCGTGCAGGTTGTGCCCTTATGGAGATTGTTTCTGAGCCTGATCTTCGTAGCGCAGAGGAAGCTGTCGCCTATATTTCAAAAATTCGTATGATCCTTCGTTATTTAGGAACATGTGACGGAAACATGGATGAAGGTTCTATGCGCGCAGATGTGAATATTTCACTGCGTCGTGTTGGAACAGAAAAACTTGGGATTCGTGCCGAGATTAAAAACGTAAACTCTTTGAAAGCGGTACAGCAAGCGATTGCATTTGAAACACGTCGCCAGTTGGCAATATTAGAAGATGGTGGAGAAGTTAAGCAGGAAACGCGCCTTTGGGATACCACAAAAATGGAAACACGTTCTATGCGTTCTAAAGAAGAAGCGCATGATTACCGTTATTTCCCAGACCCTGACCTTCTTCCACTTGAGCTTGATAGCGAATGGGTACGCCAGATCAAAGAAACACTTCCCGAGCTTCCTGATCAAAAGAAAGAGCGTTTTGTTAAAGACTTTGGACTTAGTGTTTATGATGCCTCTGTTTTGATTTCTGAGCGTGCACGTGCTGACTATTTTGAATCCGTTGCAAAAGGACGTGATGCCAAACTTGCTACAAACTGGGTGACAAATGAACTTCTTGGTGCATTGAACAAACTGAGTCTTACTCTTGATGAGTCCCCTGTGTCTGCTGATCAACTTGGTGGACTTATTGACCTTATTTCTGATGATTCAATCTCTGGAAAAATTGCAAAAGATGTGTTCGCTGACATGATTAATAGTAGTAAAGACGCTTCTGTTATTGTTGAAGAAAAAGGATTAAAACAAGTTACAGATACCGGTGCGATTGAGGCCATTATTGATGAAGTGATTGCCGAAAACCCAGATAACGTTGAATCCTATCGAGGTGGTAAAGATCGCCTCTTTGGTTTCTTTGTTGGGCAAACAATGAAAAAATCACAAGGTAAGGCAAATCCTGTGGTGGTGAATGAAATTTTGAAGAAGAAGCTTGATAATTAATTATTTCATTGACATATACCCCTTTTGTTTGCTTTAAGGAATAAAAATAGAGGAGTGTAACATTGACTAATCAATCACCATATACGACCAATGTTTCTGTATTACGGGATATATTTAAAAACTGTGGTATAGACGGTGTCTCGATTTATGCTGGAGGTATTTATATTCCTGTAGAGGGTAAGGTCACTTTTCAGAACGCCCTGTATTTAGCAAAGCCACTTAATGATGATGAGTTTGCTCGTGCTGATGATGCAATTGATAAAGCTTGGTTAAAAGACGGCTCACCCC
This sequence comes from Alphaproteobacteria bacterium, assembly GCA_016763095.1. Taxonomy (GTDB): domain Bacteria; phylum Pseudomonadota; class Alphaproteobacteria; order Micavibrionales; family Micavibrionaceae; genus UBA1850. The sequence continues at coordinate 3,872 of JAESUK010000038.1, read as the reverse complement.
TTCAAAATACAACTATTCATATCTCTTCAAAAGGAGAAGAAGTTTCTACATGGTTTGCACCGAAGGCCATTATCAGCTAATGAAGCCCCCTATTCTCGACCACCATAATGATTACAAGGTTGTCCGAGAGGACTTAATTGCAGGTGGTACAAAAAGGCGTGCATTAAGTGAGTGGCTTCCTACACTAGATCTCGCTCACTTTTCTTATACTGGTTCTGTATTTGGGTATGGCGCATATGCCTTAGCATTAACGTGCCATGACCTAGGGTATGATTGCTCCATCTACATTAGTAAAAACAATTATACAGCTTTATGGGCAGAACATATTAACCAAATTGCAAATGTGACATGGACTGCTCCAGCCCCTTTATCGCTACTTAAAGAACAGATCACAACCAAGTATCCAGAGGCGTATTTTTTGGAAGCTGGGTTTCCTAATGACTCCTTTGAGCAGGCGCTTATAAACGTTTTTAAGAACAACAAACCTGATGCAAAACGCGTATGGATATCAGCCGTAAGTGCCACAATGGCACGGGCGATGGCAAAAGCTTGGAGTGATATTGAAATACAAGTGGTGTGTTGTGCCAAGCATCATGGTGAACTCCCTAAAAACATTACACCCTATTATGCCCCTGAAAAATATCATCAGAAGGCTAAAATACTCCCTCCCTATCCTTCCGCCGTTCATATTGATGCAAAGATTTGGCAATTCGTGGAACAGCATGGGCGGCAAGGTGACATAATTTGGAATCTCGCGGCTTAGTATAACTTAATGAGCTTCCGCCCAGTTTTGTCCTGTGCCTGCTTCAGCCGTTAAAGGAAGACTGAGTTTTACAACACTCTCCATAACTTCTGCCACAAGCTTAGATGTTTGCTCTAGCTCGCTATTAGGTACTTCAAATATAAGTTCATCGTGAACTTGTAAAAGCATTTTTGCGGAAAGATTATTGGCTTTTAATTCACGAGGCATTTTTGACATTGCGAGCTTAATAATATCCGCCGCAGTTCCCTGTATGGGTGCGTTGATGGCAATGCGTTCTGCGAAAGCGCGTCGTGCCCCATTTTTATCATTGATCCCATCTGTGAAGCATTTACGCCCATAGAGTGTTTCAACATAGAGATTATCCCGCGCCTTTTGCTTATATTCTTCCATATAGTCCGCTATTTCAGGAAAACGTGCAAAGTATAGCTGAATGTAGTCTTTCGCCTCACTGGGGCTTATATCGAGCTGTTTCGCTAAACCCCAAGCACTTATCCCATAGATAATTCCAAAGTTAATAGCTTTTGCTTTTCTACGTATTTCAGCAGGCATTCCCTCAAGAGGCACACCGAACACTTCAGAGGCCGTACGTGCATGAATATCCTCGCCATTTATGAACGCTTCTTTCAAACGCGGAATATCTGCGACCTCTGCAATCAAACGAAGTTCAATTTGTGAATAATCAACGGCCAATAATGTGTGACCTTGTTCTGCAATAAAGGCCGTACGAATAGCGCGCCCATCTTCGGTACGAATTGGGATGTTCTGTAAGTTTGGATCACTTGAAGACAAGCGCCCCGTACTTGTTCCCGTCATGTGGTACGACGTATGAACGCGTCCAGTCTTGGGATTAATTTCATTTTGAAGCGCATCGGTATAGGTGCTTTTGAGCTTCGTCATTTGACGATATTCAAGCACCTTTGTAACAATTTCGTGACCTTGTGTAGAGAGTTTTTCCAAGACATCAACCGATGTAGACCAGTCCCCTGTTTTGGTTTTCTTACCACCTTCAAGCCCTAAATCTTCAAATAGAATTTTACCAAGTTGTTTAGGTGATTTTACGTTGAATTCGTTACCAGCAAGCAGAAAAATCTCTTTTTCAAGAATATCTATTTTCTTACCAAAACGAACACTCATACCATTCAGAATAAGAGGATCAACTTTAATTCCATCAAGTTCCATCTGTGCAATCACAGGGATAAGTGGACGCTCTATTTCTTCATAGATTTGTACCATTTTCTCGGCAACCAAACGCTCTTTAAGAAAATAATATAGGCGCAGTGTTACATCAGCATCTTCCGCAGCATAATCAAGCGCCTTATCAAGAGGTACATAATCAAATGTGATTTGAGACTTTCCTGTGCCGCATACTTCCTTGTATGAAATAGGAGTATGATCGAGGTACATTTTTGAGAGTGCATCCATACCATGTGAATGACTTCCTCCATCTAAGACATACGACAACAACATCGTGTCATCCATAGCCACCATTTCAACACCATGCTTTGCAAAAAACTGCCAATCATATTTTATATTCTGCCCAATCTTTAAAATTGAAGGGTCTTCAAGGTAAGGCTTTAGAATTTCTATCGCGCGGTCAAAAGGTATCTGTTTGAGGTCTTCACCACCGCCACCGAACAAATCAACTTCACCACTTTTATGTGTGAGAGGAATGTATGCCGCCTCGCCGACTTCGTATGAAATACATACACCAACAAGGTCCGCTTTCGCAGGTGTTAGCCCCGTTGTTTCGGTATCAACCGCGAGTATTCCTTTGGCTTTTGCTTTCTCTAGCCACGTTATAAGTGTTTTTTCATCGTCAATCAGTGTGTACTTATTTTTACTTATATCTGGAAAGTTGTGCTCCAATACAGCTATCTCAGTTGAACTGTCATTTGCTGGTGCTCTAAGAGGAACCTGAGGTGTCTTAATCTCTTTACCAAGACGCTTTGCAATTGATCGAAAGCCCTGCTTTTCAAGGAAGGCTGTTAGCTTATCAGAAAGAGGATCACCAATAGGAAGGTCATCCACGGACACGGGAAGCGCTACATGTTGATCAAGTGTTACGAGCTGACGAGAAATACGCGCCATCTCTGCATTTTCTATCAGAGACTCGCGACGTTTAGGCTGTTTTATCTCAGAAGCTCGTTCAAGTAACGTATCCAAGTCACCGTATTCATTAATTAAAAGTGCGGCGGTCTTAATACCAATTCCCGGAACACCAGGAACGTTATCCGCGGCATCTCCTGCCAATGACTGTACGTCTATTACACGGTTTGGCTGTACACCAAACTTTTCGAACACCTCCGCTTCGCCGTTCATTACATTTTTCATCGGGTCAAACATTGTGACCCCCTCACCAACCAACTGCATTAAATCCTTGTCAGATGATACAATAATGACCTCCTGCCCCTTTTCCTTTGCAAGGCGTGTATAGGTCGCAATAATGTCATCTGCCTCAAACCCAGCAAGCTCCAAAGGTTGAAAGCCAAAGGCTTCTGTTGCCTCGCGAATGATTGGGAATTGTGGGACTAAATCTTCTGGGGGTGCATCACGGTGGGCTTTGTACTCTTTATAGATATCGCTTCGGAATGTTTGGCGTGATGTGTCAAACACCATCCCTATATGCTCTGGCTTACGTTCTTGAAGAAGCTTTACCATCATGTTTGTAAAGCCGAGAACAGCGCCTACTGGCGTTCCTTCTGAATTTGTTAGTCCGCCTTGTGAGCGCGCAAGAGCGAAATACGCCCTGAAAATAAAGCCAGAGACATCTATTAGATAAAGAGGAGCTTTTTTCATATCCTATTTGCCACCCATGAGGGTATGGAAACTGATTGCTGCGGCGTTAGAGACATTGATACTGGCAAGAGGTCCGAGCATTTCAATGCGCACAACGTCCGTACAAGCTTCGCGCACAGAGGGACGCAAACCTTTTCCTTCTGCGCCCATAACAAGAACAGCTTTTTTCACATCGCTGAAATCACCAATTGTACTTTCACCACGCTCATCCAACGCGATACATTTGTATCCGTTTTCTTTGAACACTTCGAGTGAACGGCTGAGATTTGTTTCTAACGCCACAGGAAGGTGTTCCAAGCCACCACAGGCAACT
>JAESUK010000037.1 GCA_016763095.1 Alphaproteobacteria bacterium | reverse complement strand
TTAAAATCTAACTTAGCATCCACTATAATTTGGCGTTTCTCTTCTGGTGTAAAGGGTTCCTTAACACTCTCCTTCAAATATATATAGCGACCAGAAACACCCAACCCCAAAAATGTTACATTTAAAACTACGCCCTCATCAACCATATCCTTTAGAGTTTCATCAGAATACTCCTTTTCTGATTTAGTCATTTCCGACCATTCTTCATCAGAAAACAAATTTGATATTCTAAACCCTCCATATGGTAAAGCTTCAATCATAGACGCCAATTGAGGGTCGTCTTCAATTTTAGATTGCTTCTCTTTTATTTTAGCATGAAAGGCATCTCTACTTTTCCTTGAACGACTCTTCGCCATACATTGAGCTAGATTAGCTTCAACTTTTTTCTTTTCACCCTCAATCCTTACAAGATCTTCATTCTTACGCTTTATCTCATCATTTTTTTGCTGAATATCTTCTTCTCTTTGAATAAGAATTTTTTCAAACTCTTCTTTCTGCTTATAAACTTGCTCTCTAATATGCCGTGACTGTTCAACAGTTAGGAGTTCATTATCTTCCTCAGCTTGCTTTATTTCTTTTAACTTAATCTGCTTAGACAAGCTAAATTTATATACAGGCTCTGCCAACATTGGATAAACGTAAATATAAAAAAATGTGAGGATCATTGGAGGAAACCACCCATAAGCGAATACACCAACATCATAATTTATATTTGGAATAAGAAGACTAGGATACAGTCCATCAATTTTATCGAACTGGTCTGATATCTTTTCATCAGACAGTAAAATAGCAATTACACGATAATTCCAAACTGACCATGCCGCTATAAACGCACCAAACAACGGGCTTACTGAACGGTCATATAAAAATGCTTTTATGGATTTAAATGTATCTTCCGCCATCTCTAAACCCCACTCAGCCCTGAATGCACATTCACACCTGCCTCAGGCATGTTGAGATAAACAGAGAAGTTTTCCAACATCGGAGCGATTTTAGTCATTACCCCCATAAAAACAGCTTGCTGTTCAATGAACTCGAGCACTTCTAGATAGGTTGCTTTTGGTCTTGGGAACGTCACAAGGCTGAGGTCACTTTGATCTTCATACCCGAGGTCGAGCGCGAGCACGTCAAGCGTAATGCCCAAGCCCCCAAGCCCATCAATCAAATCCAAATCAAGCGCTCGCACACCCGTCCAAACACGCCCTTTTGCGCGTTCCTCCGCTTCTTCAAATGTCATACCGCGACCATTGGCAACCAAGGATATAAAGTTCTCATATGTTACATCAAGCATTGCTTCGAAACGTTTGATCTGTCCCTTATTAAATGGCTCAGTCATTGACCAAAATCCCGCGTTCGCACCATAACGAATTGTTTCGAATCGAATATCATGTTTCTTGGCAAGTTCTTGAATAGTAATCTTCCCACCAACAACACCAATTGATCCCGTCAACGTCCCCGGAAGCGCAAAGATTTTATCCGCATCCGCAGACAACCAATACCCACCACTTGCCGCAACACTCGCCATTGAAATATAAACGAGCTTGCCCGCTTCTTGTGCGTTAAGCACCGCGTTACGAATAACCTCCGCCGCTGCTGGTGTTCCACCCGGACTATCCACTCGCAAAACAATCGCACGAATATCAGCTTGACGCGCCGCGTCTTGAATCGCCGCCGCAATTTCCGACCCAGAGGTCAGTAAATCTTCATCATCATAGCTTCCACCATACGAATTAGGCGACAGCTTTAACGTGCCTGCAATACGAATATAGGCAACATCTTCGATCCCTTGATGCTTACCCATAGCATACCCAACATAACGTCCAAGGCTCACAATCTCTACGCCTTCAAGGTCATGCGTATCTTCGATATAGGAGATCACATCACCCCCATAGCCAAGCGCATCAATAAGCTTTTTATCAACGCCTTCTTGCGCTGTGATCAACACATCGCGCATAAAGGCATCAACTTCGCTTGTTTCAAAGCCACGCCCCTGCACAATCGCCGTTGTAATTTGATGTCCCAAACTGTTCACCACCGCTTGCATCGCTTCACGGTTGGAATCTGACATTTTATCAGAGGTAAAACTTTCAAACGCAGACTTAAATTCTTTACGTTGGAAGAACTGTGGCGTAATGCCGAGCTTGTCTAAAACGCTTTTCACATACGGCGTTTCCATTGAAATCCCAGGAAGTGAGATAATTCCCACAGGATGCATCCAAATACGGTCAAACACAGACGCGAGGTAATATTCACCAATCCCACCTCCTCCGCCATAACTTGGCGCAATGATATAGGCAAACTTACCCGCATCTTGAATATCTTTGATCGCACGGCGAAACTCTTGGATATGCGTAATGCTAAGCGGTTGTCCATGTAATGAGACGACGATACCCTTCACGCGATCATCACGTTCAACCACATCCAACGTTCGCACGAACTGAGGCATTGTGACCTCTTTCATCGGGAACGGGTCCATAAGGGACGGCTTTACATTCGTTTCAGTAATGCCTCCATCAATGCGGTAATAAAGCACCATTTCACTTGGCAACTTCACAGGCGCGCCTTGTGAACTTACAAAAACAAAAAAGATCGCCATGCCCACATAGGCAATGATAACAACAGCCCCCAATGTCATGCAGGTTTTCTTAAGCGCTTTCCAAACCACACCGCCAATACGTTGCCCCAAGGACTTACGAAAGGGCTCTGTGCGAACTTGAGGCGCGGTAAATAATGATCTCTTTTTATGCATGATGCTTACACTCACTGACTAGATGCTAATATCACGAGCATAATAGAGCTTGCCACAACAATCAAACCCACAAACTCGTTTGCCTTATCTTTCTCCCCTTTTAATCGATAAAAGATCGACGTCCAAACGGGTGCACATAAAACAATCGCAGACACATATGCTGGATTTACAGTATATGTCATCGCTGTATTCTTCATTAAACTCATCACAACGAAAAGAAAGCCAATACCTATGCCAATATAAAGCGTTCTCTTTTTGAAAAAGTCAGCAACCGATTTCTCTTTTGAAAAATACCGTTTAGCAAAGCACACACCTGAAATAATAATTCCCTGTACCCATACATACATGACAATACCTCCCAAAACAGGAGAAAAATTCATTGCCGTTTTATTGAGAATATCAATGCACGCGCCCCCCAATATCACAGGCAAGAAAAACATAAAGGACGCACGCGACACAGGGCATTTTGTCATATAGCTCGTCGAAATCACAACAACAAGCAATGCGGCACCAATTCCCATAGCTCTCTCAGAATCTGCAAAAAAATCTTCACGGAAACTCGTTGAGAAAATAAGCCAGCCCAAGAATACAAGCCATAACGCATATGGACGAATACGAAGGCTCACGCCCGCGCCATACTGAATAGCTCCATTCATATTCTTCGTATCCGTGTACGACGCAATAAGTGCCGTCGTGAGCGTTGCTAAATAAAAATATGGAGACGTTGGAATTTCAATGAACAACAACAGTGGCGAGGTAACAAAAAAAGGAATAACGCCCCGCCAAAAAACGGTCAAATTACCATCCATTTTTGAATATTGTCCTGCAAGATAAGCACTCGCAGTTACAACGCTACAACCAAGTGCGGCGATCCACCAAATATGCGGGGTTATAAAATCAGGAATTAGAGACATTGTGCTTTATGTAGAAGCCAATGATCAGCAAGCACGCAAGCAAGCATTGCTTCACACACAGGTGTACCGCGCAAACCAACACACGGGTCATGGCGACCTTTTGTGATAATCTCTGTTTCTGCCCCTGATGTATCAATTGTTTTACGTGATGTTAGAATTGAGCTTGTCGGTTTAAACGCAACACGCACAATAATATCTTGCCCTGAAGAAATACCCCCAAGAATACCGCCTGCATTATTAGATTGGAACGCGGCTTCGCCGTCATTGGAACGAAT
>JAESUK010000036.1 GCA_016763095.1 Alphaproteobacteria bacterium | reverse complement strand
GAATTATCGGCAGGCATATTGCGTCTTTCGTCTTGTACAGTCTATATATTAAAAATCACCACCGCGATCAGATTTCACAATTTCTGTCATTGTCACGCCAAGCTTGTCTTCAACAACAACAACTTCACCACGAGCAACCAATCTATTATTCACGTAGATATCAACAGCCTCACCGACCTTACGGTCAAGCTCAACAACTGCACCACGACCAAGCTTCAAAAGCTGTGACACTTGCATTGTTGCATGCCCAAGAACCGCAGAGACCTGAACAGGAATATCATAAATCGCAGTTACATCTTTTGCCATCGGCTCTCCCTCAGAAAACTCTTCCAGATGCTCCTCGGCCGATTGACTGGGTTCCATCTCATTTAAACTATCTGCCAAATTAGTAGCTTTACTAGAATCACTTATATTTTCATTATCATCATTCATCGTCGGTCTCCCGTTTGTTATTATCTTCATTTTGCGGGGTTAATGTCTTTTCCGCAAGGGCTTGTGTAAGAACTTTTAAAATATTTTCTTTTAACGCCTCAGGATCGCGCACAGCACCCCCATGTTCCCACGTAATATTAAGCGGGTTCAAGGCATCTTTTTCACCATCCTTAGACGCCACAAATTTAATTTGCTCTTGGTAATTCTCAAGATTAGTCTCAAAATATGTCTTCAATGGCTCTATATAGTCTTCTGAAACAGTCAGTGTAAGAACAGCATCATGCTTATAATTCTCTAGTGCTTGAGAAATCAGTGCTAAGCACGCATCAAAATCCCCCCGCTTCATCAAATCCGGTAAAGCCGCCTCAATTGAGTCCTTCACAAGCGTATAGCACTCTTGCTGGAACAAATCGTTCCGCGCGCCCTCCGCCTCAAGCAATTTCTTGATGTCCTCACTTAATCCTTGGCAAATCTGATATATTTTTTGAGAAAATCCCTCTTCTGATTCGCGAAAACCGTCTTGCTTTCCTTTACGAAAAGCATCTTCGCGAGCACTTTCTTGAGCCGCCTTTAATTCATCTTCAGAATAAGTTGGAGCAGGTGGCACATATTCTTCTTCGACAACGGCTTTTTTTACAGCAGCACTCTCATCAAAATTATTAATATCAAATAAAAAACGTTTTTTTTCCATGTATTATATACTCTTTGTTAGCGCTACCGCCCCCTTAGTAAACCATTTCATCTTCTTCTGAACCAGTACTGATGATAATTTCACCTCTACCTTCTAGGTCTTTAGCAACATTCACAATATATGTCTGCGCTTCTTCAACATCTTTGAGACGCATAGGCCCCATTGCCGCCATATCTTCTTGCATAATCTTACCCGCACGCTCCGACATATTCGAGAAAAACAAGTCTTTGATCGTATCTGTTGCCCCTTTAAGCGCAATTGGAAGCTTATCTTTATCAATGGCACGCACCACAGTTTGAATAGCCGACGGATCAAGGTTAACAAGATCATCAAAGGTAAACATCAAGCTTCTAATTTTCTCCGCAGAATCTGGCACAGAGCCCTCAAGCTCTTCCAGAAACTTAGTTTCAACCGCGCGCTCAAGATTATTAAAGATTTCCGCCATCAATTCATGGCTATCACGACGTTGTGTTTTTGCTAAGTTCGTCATGAACTCCGTTTTCAAGGTGCGTTCAACATCTTCCAACACATCTTTTTGCACAGACTCCATTTTCAGCATTCTATGGACAACCTCAACGGCAAAAATATCTGGCAACAACGCCAAAACACGTGCGGCATGATCTGAGTTAATCTTAGAGAGAACAACAGCCACGGTCTGCGGGTATTCTTTCTGCAAGAAGCTTGCAAGAATCTCTTCGTTCACATTCCCAAGTTTTTCCCACATCGTACGCCCAGCAGGCCCACGAATTTCTTCCATAATCTCATCAACTTTATCAGCACCCAACACCTTCATAAGAAGGCGCTCTGTACTATCCATCGTTCCAACCAACGCATTGGTTGAACTCATTTGCTCTGCAAAATCAACAAACAGGCGCTCAACAACATTAGAGCCAACACGCCCCAATCCTGCCATGGTTTGAGAGATTTCAAGAATCTCCTCATCATCCATATGTTCAAAAATTTGGGTAGCGTGGTCTTCACCTAACGCCAACAAGAAAATGGATGCTTTTTCAGACCCTGACAACGTCCGATAATCTTCTCTCATTCTCATTTGAAATACTCCTTACACATAAGATACGTCATTCCTGTGCCATCCAGCTTCTAAGAACATTAACGGTTTCCGCAGGAAAGTTTTCGACAATATCTTCAACTTTTCTGACCGAGGAAGCTTTAACCTTCCCTTCCACTTTATTCATGTCAATCATCGCATCGTCACCATCGGCTTCATCAGGCTGAAATCCTCCGATTTCAGGCGCAGGCAATGCTTGCTGTGCTTCCGCTCCAGCTATCAGCGCGGCTTGCGCCTCAAGGTCATCGGCATTTCTATGTGCTGAATCGTTGCTCTCCAATAACTTGCCCATCATTGGACGAAGGACAAGCAAGATCACCAAAATACCCATGATACCAATCGTAATAATTTCAACAGCATCCAAAAGATCGCTTTTTTCAAACCCAAGAACCTGCGTTTCAGCACTCAAATCTTCAATTTCAAGCCTTACAAACTGCATTGTTTCAATTGTGATCGTATCACCGCGGTCTTCATTATACCCAATCGCGGCGCGCACAAGATTTTCAATCTTAGATAATTCTTCATCACTACGCGGCACATAAACTTTTTCACCATCAACATTCGTGGAATATGTACCATCAACCATCACAGAAACAGATAAATGATTAACACCGCCTGCCTCTTTCACTGTATTTTTCACAAGACGGCTAACTTCATAGTTCGTGGTTTCTTCTAAACGATTACTTTGCGCTGTCGGACCATTATCCAAAAGCAAATCCCCGCCCCCCCCAATTGGGAGATTGTTCTCTACAGAAACACTGTTATTCCCTGTTTCACGCTCGGAACTACTTTCCTCAACAAGTTGTGAAGACCGAACAACCTGACTCTCTGGGTCATAAATTTCTTCGTTTTGGGTAACACGGTCAAAATTCAAGTCTGCGGCAACAATCGCCTGCACTTTACCCACACCAACCGCACGTCCAACAAGATCTTCAATCGCACGTGTTAATCTCTTCTCATAGTTACGACGCATTTCTTCAGCTTTAACCGTAAGAAGTGTGTCTTCCTCTTCGCCACCACGTGCCAACAAACGTCCTGATGTATCAGAAATAGAAACATCACTCGCCTTCAGCTCAGGAACAGCGCTTGAAACCAACGCCTGAATACTTGCAATTTGTTCACGCCCTAAACTCGCACCACCACGACGAACAAGTGATAACAGCACGCTCCCACTTGCGGGGGACGTGCTACGACTAAACAATTCACGCTCAGGCAACACCAAATGCACACGGGCACTTTTCACCTGATCCAAGGCAGAAATTGTTCTTGCAAGCTCTCCTTCAAGGGCTCTTTTTCTATTCATTTTTTCTTGAGAATTGGTTGTTCCAAACCCAGATTGTTGATCTAACAACTCATATCCGATCGTCCCGCCATTCGGCAAACCTTCTTTCGCCGCAATAAGACGTGCTTTCGCCACTTCTTTATCATCAACAAGCACTTGAGAACCATCGGGAGAAATCTCGTATTTAATGTTTGCTTCATCAAGTTTTGTAACAAGGAGAGAAGAATCGGTAGATGATAAATCAGCAAAAACAACACGCATATCAGGGGATGACACGCGCACAGAGACAAACACAAAAAACATAATAAGCAAAAACAACACGCCACCCATAACACCAAGGCGTGCTGCGCCTATATGATTAAGCGTCTGTAAAATAGCACTTTTCGGTGCATCATTGTCATCAGCACTAGAAATTTCCGCAGAAAGGGGTGCTTGTTCTGTTGTGGTACTATCCATATATATCCTACTAAAAATTACCTAGATCGAAGAAGGCAGACGTGTAGAAAAAATTCTAACTCTTTCATTATACCCCCTTTTTTCAAGAGTTTCTAGCTATTTACCACATAAAATCTCACTTAAAATTATTTCAGACCACGCCCAGACATAAAATTATATCGCATTGCTTGACGTAGATCATTGTCAATAATTTGCAAAATTGTGATTTAGTTGCTATAATTAAAAATAGGGTATGTTGTGTAGGGAAAAAATCAGACACAAACGTACAGGAGAATAGAATGTTAGAAGCCGTAAATTCAGTTTTGTCAAACGCACCGCTTATTAAAGCGGCAGTTTCGGCACCGCCGGCGGAAACCAAAAGAGCCGACTTAATCAAAGTAACAAGTGCGAACTATATCAGCCGTCATGTTGAACTTGACCCTGCATCACGTCGCGCTATCCTTCAAATCAGAGACACCGCTACAGGGGAAGCACTTAAGCAATTCCCAACTGAGGGACAGATTCGTGCGTATCTAAATGCACAACAAGCAGGTCAAACAGCAAAAGCACAACAAGCAGGTCAAACACCGCCGAGTGCCGTTGAGCAAAAAGCAATTGAAAGCTCAACACCTGATGTAATAAAACCTGAGGCTGTTGTAAAGTCTGAGGCAAACGTCTCTCAAAAAGCCTAAATCTCACAAAATAAAAAAGAGTTATTCACTTTGCACTTTATTATCCCGCAAGGATCTCAACTTCATGCGCAATCAAAGCCTTTGCTTCTTTAAGCGCCTTGTAGTAATTCCCTTTAATAATATGCGCATTGATCTGCACAAACATCGGTGATGTTGAAGGTGCCGCTTGGAGAATATCCTTAATAATCGCAAAGTATTTACCATGATAATCACGCGGATTACGCGCTAAATACATACATTGAATAAGAAAATATATCTGCTTACATGGTGTATCTGCATCTTCCTCATGCACAACATCCTTTTCACGCAAAATCGGAGCATCCCCTGCAATATGCAACCGTGTTCTCTGTTTATCATTCGTGATAACAGCCGTTCCTATAAGAACTTTTTCCTCAGGTTTTAAATCAATTACAAGCGCCATGACATATCCTTTATATGGCTAGAATTCAAACATACGCATAATAGTCAGCAAGCAATATAGCTTACCTAAAGTGCTCCAAAAGCTCAAACTGGGCTTCTAGGGCCAAATACTCATACTCTCCATCTTCACCGACTTCTTCGGCTTGCTGAAACAATCGTGATTGTAGAGAACGTAAAGCATCGCTCTCTTCTTGAGAAGATGTCTGCTCTGATTGCGCCTGTGCCAGAAAAACCTCAATAGTGCTCTCCGAAAACTCTTTACGTGTCTCAAGTTCACGGGATGACCCACGCAATTGAGACTTAAACATAGACACCAGATCAACGGCTTGAGAAACTAAATTTTTAATGTATTCAGCATCTTCCGACGTTTTAAACGCGATTGTACTTAGGCCAAATTGTTCAGTCGACGCATCAATACCTTCAACGCGCAACTTAGATGGATCGGACGGATCAATAACAAAGGCAACATCATCTCCCGCCAACAAGTTCTCACCTTCAAACCCTGTATTAAGAGATATATTATCAACATCTTGTCCTAACACCTGCGCACGTTGACGTAGCACATCAAGCTGTGGCTTTAAGATATCTTGCGATACAGACGAGTCCAAGACACCGCGGGCACGCACGGCAACACCGCCGAGCTCCTCTAGTTTCGAAATAAGAGTTTCTACATTGTCTTGGGCGGTTGATATAACCGTTTGCCCGTAGGAAATTTGTTCCAAAAACCCTTGGATTTGTATAATTTTTTCTAAAAATTCTGGGGAAGAAAGTGAAACTGTGTCCGAGCGCACGTCATGTGCGTTTGTAACCGCACCCTGCTCAACATCATTAACCCTCTTTGCCTGCGCTGCTTTCCCAAGGTCATTGATCGAAATCGTGCCCTTCAGGTGCGAAGCTGTTATTATCATATCAGACGACACCGATGACCCTCCTTTTCTAGGTTGGTTGCCATATTAATATATTCTAGGTCATATCATACCATAAAAACTATTAACATAGCTTTTACAAATAAAACCTAAAAATCTGATATTTATAGCGATTTTCACCAATTTAAGACAAAAACACCGCAAAAAGAGATAGGTATGAATACATACGAAATCAGTTATGCGAGGGTATTTAAACTAAACTATTATAGTGCCACGCGCCTGAATAAGGGTCTTGATAAAGATCAACATGCGTTTCAAGAGCCTCCTCTTCGGCACCTTCCACCGCCTCAGAGCCTGACGTGTTCATGTAGAGTTCAGCCAATTCTTCTTGGTTTTGATGATCAAACAGAAATCCATCACTGGCAAAAGAAAGGTCAATATCCCCTTCATTAACATCCAACCCAGCATTTTGAAGAATTTGCTCAAGCATGCCAGAATCTTTCTGAAGCTGCATAAAGCCCGCTTCTTTTTCTGCAATCATACTTACCTTCAACTTACTATCAGCACCCATTTCAACATCCAACTGGACACGCCCAAGTTCGGGAGGGTTCAACAAAACAGACAGCTTTTGATTTCCGCCATTACCCACTGATTTTTGAATCGCCATCGCCATGAGCTGCG
>JAESUK010000035.1 GCA_016763095.1 Alphaproteobacteria bacterium | reverse complement strand
TGACCGAGATTGTCGTTTGGCCATTCGCTCTCTCTTCAAAATGCGGCCGAGCGCTGCAGCAGAGGCTGACAAATTGTTTGCCGCCGCATTTGCCACCAGTCCAAGAGGACTTTACCTTGCTTGGCGCGCTCAATGCCTGACGATCACGAAGGCTGAGCGCTATTCTTCAGATTTAGAAGCGCTTGAGGAGCAAGCCGAGGGCTTGTGCGCACAAGCCCTAGAGCTGGAACCGAACAACTCCATGGTGCTTGCAACCGTGGCGAATACGCAAGGTCAATTGTTCCGCAATCACGAGGGCAGCTACGGATTGGCCAAACGTGCTGTGCAACTTAACCCTAGCAACCCCATGGCGTGGTGGGCCCTCAGCTCTTCTTCGGTGTACATTGGCGATACCGAAGCTTCTTTGAGACATGCAATACAGGCCAGCCGCCTCGTTACAACTCTGCCAAACAAGTTTTGGTGGGATAATCAATTATTCGGGTCGGCCTTGGTAGGTGGAAAACTGAAGTTGGCACTGGCATTTGCTGAAGAGTGCCATGCCCAAAACCCCAGTTTTAGGCCTCCGCTTCGATATCTCATTGCAATGTACTCAAACATAGGCCTCAGAAGAGACGCTGAAAAAGCTATATCTTTGCTTCAAAGTCTTGAACCCGATTTTTCTGTACATCGACTGATAAACGACAAAGCCTATCCTGCATCTTTGATTCACAGGGCTCCAGGATTAAATTTGGATGGGCTAAGAGCATTTACTTGAGTTGAAAGATGCGGAAATGACCAGACAAACTGCTCAATTCCTATGAATCAGATCGAAAGCAAAACAGAGCTTTCTCCTATTCTTTGGATACCGACGGATCCATGTGATGGTCGCGCGGGAAGGCTTTCAAGTGAACCATAAGAAGTGAGGCGTATTTATACTGAGGAGAAGCTTCAGGTGCGGCGCAGAGGTGGGAGAAAGCGCGCATTTGGGCGGTAGCAGCAAGCAGGAATTCATCACTTGCACCGCATGCCTGTGCTCTCGTGCAACGGCAAATGAAATGTACAGTTTTGTCGATGCAGGGCTCAGCCGTTTACATCAGCCTCAAGCATTTCAATCTTTGATAAGATGTCATCAAAATCAGGTGCTGGACTGATGATCATTTCTTTCATGCCCGCCAAATCACGGCGCAATGCTGCCGCTAATTCAGCACTTCACAGAAGGTGCGCTCAATCCCAAGGACCCGCGCAGACGTTTCAGACGAACCCAACAAGTCGGGAAATGCGTCAGACAAATACGGTTTGATGATCAGATCTTCGGCAGGCAGTAGCACCCCGCGCACGCCAAACTCAAATCGAATGACAGGTTTGACGTAACCTTGAGAAGCTTTTCTCTTGGGTTCAGACGGGTAAGCAAACAGAAGTGTTTGTGCATCATGAGGATCAACCGAAAGCTGGAAATCTTGGTCCAGATGTACATCGAAGGCGGCGTTCAGTTCTGCCTGGAGCGGCCCGTTTACAGTTTCCTCTGCCGCCTTCTGCAGATCTTGTAAAAGCGCCTTACGTTTACCTCCAGACAGTTCAGGGCTTTCTGGATCATCGTCACCGATAAATCCGAGTGGCGCTCGGTCAAGCGACAGATCCACATCTTCCGAAAATCGGTGGATGACATCGTAGGCTTTGGACAGTGAAGTACCGCCTTTGAAGATCAGCTGATCGCCAAAAGAAGGAAGCGTAAAGAGTTTACCAAGCGACCAGCACACCCAGAAATCTTTCTCGATGATCGCCTGAGAAAACCCTAACTGAGCTGCGGCTTCTTGGAATGCTTCCGCACGCTGTGCGGGTGGCTCACTTGCAAAACTGTCCATATCAGATCCGCGCAGTAATCTGTTGCACGACTGGCAACATCCAAGCGGCCACTTGCCTGACTTACTTTTGCAACTGGTCCCGATCCTTGTCACTCAACGCATGCGCCAGCGTGCTAATGATTTGATCTGTCACACCGTCTTTGCCAACATATCGAAGTGCTTGAAAAATAGCGCCCGACATTTGGCCGGCCCAACAAGTGTTTTGCGCGAAGCGTTCATAAAATGGATCACCTGTCGCCCAACCGTCTTTGTTCGCGATGGCCCGTCCGTCATGTAAGTCGTCTTTGAGGGTACTTGTGTTGAAAGCCCAAATTGATTTGCAGCTGTTGCAGGAGAAACCTGAAGGACATGGTGATCCTTTCGCGCGATCGCCTAGGCCACGTCATCAACTGAAGGATAGACCGTACCAAACCGCGTGCTCGGCTTTGGATAATCATAGAGCCCGCGTGTAAGCCGCCTGATCACACCTTGATCCGCCAGACGCGACAAAGCCTGATCAACGCTGGCACGTGATCCCAAGTCCAACAGGTCCGTTGGCGCAAATATTGCACCACGGCCCTTACCTTTGATGCTTTGTAGAATCTTCGACATGATCATCTTCTATCTCCTGTTGTCAGAAAATAGAGTATGTTTTACTGAATATTAATAGCGGTAATTCCATGCCATGGTATGTGTGTTTTATAAAACATGTAAGAATTGGGCGAGAAACCGGACCCTAATCGTGTTGTCCAAGCCCTGACATACACCGCGAATTCCAATTCGCGGTCTTAGCCGTCAACCACCGAGCTTGAGTTCAAACATCTTCCAGCTAACCTCTGCACGACCCAACAGATCTTCATAGTCCCCGCGTTGCACAACGTCGAAGCCTGCCTCTTTTGCATCAAGAGCAAATTGGGAACCTGAAATTTCAAACATGCCGCGCCCTTCATTGACCGGCCCAAGCCTCAGGGAAACAAAGATTGACCCACCCGGATTCAAGAGCTCTTTGATGCGCTGTAATGAAGTTGCACGATCTTGGGGGAAAATATGCATCCAAACGGCATTGAGGAGAATGACATCAAAACCACCTGTGCTGGCGTCGAGATGATTCAACTGAGGCAATTCACTCTTCAGCCAAGTGATCCGTTCCGACGGGTGCAGATTCTTAGCGATGGTCAACATGGATGAGGACGGTTCGACGGCTAAAACGGTGTGACCCTTTGAGGAAATCCACGCTGCGTCGCGACCGGTACCTGCACCAATATCGAGAACGACCAACGGTGACGAGGCGACAGTGAATGTTTTAGCCAAGAAGGGATAGGCTTTCTCGAAAGCAACTGACTCGTAGCTATCCGCCAGAGCGACGGCGTGCTCATCGTAAAATTCCAAAGATGGATTACTGTTGCTCAAGTTTATACTCCCCAATCTTTCAATCCAAAACCCAGCCAAAACCACCGCACTGCAGACTGACGCCCAAACTAACATGGATAAGAACAAAAAGTGAACCATTTTGTCCTTATTGCAGAATTTTTCCAGTCTAGTGGCAGACGTAGACATCAGGCTGGCATCTACAAAGCCATCTGAATCGGCGATCTTAAGCCAACCGAGGTAGCATCCCATAACGTGTCTGAATCGAACTAGTACTCCGCATAACAGTAAATTAACCACAACAGCCGTCAGCAGGAGGATAGTAACCAACATAGCATTGTTATCGATGGTTGAGACACCAAACCAGAGTCCGCCAGTCAACGTCATGGCCAAGACGGGAATTTGCCACATGATTTGATTTAATGATCGGAACTGTTGGTAATTTTGCTCGTAGGCTTCTTTGGTAACATTCATTGTGCCGTCCATCCAAAAATTTCGACCTGGCTATCAGTTGGCCAAATACGCTCGTCTTTCTGACATTATGCAACAGCTCAGGCGGATTTATACTGCAATGTCTGATGGAGAACGCAATTTGGTCGCTACGGAATGGAACAGCTTGCAATGCAAGGCCACTGGTCGGTCATGCCAATTCAAGAGTCGCCGACAAAACACCAATGGCTGCACTCACTTGCTGTACAGTCGAAAACCTTCCAAAACTGAAACGAATGCACTCTGATGCCATTTGGTGGTCAAAGCCCATTGCCTGCAAGACATGGGATGGCTCAATAGATCCGGACGAACATGCTGATTGTGTAGATGCTGCGATCTGTGGCTGCAGACGCGCCAAAAGATCTGAGGCGTCGCGACCTTGAAACCGCATTAGGGCATTTCCAGGATGTCGGTATTCCAGCGATCCAACCAATGTAGCGAGTTGTTTTTCTTCAAGTTTTCTCACGAAAAGATCACGAATAGCTGCCAAGCTTTCGCGTTCAGTTTGTCCGGCCTCTCCAACAATCCGACAGGCCTCACCAAAACCGACGATCAGTTCTGTCGGCATAGTGCCACCACGTCGTCCCCCCTGTTGCCCGGCGCCAACAACAACGGGCTTTACCATCTCCGAAGCGCCCGGCCCCGTCAGAAGAGCACCAACTCCTTTGGGACCATAAAGTTTGTGGGCAGATATGGTGGCTAAGCCAATTTCGAGTTCAAGAAGGTCGATATCCATCGCAAGAGGCGCTTGAGAAAGATCAACATGGAGCAGGACACCATGCGATTTGCACAAGTCTGAAATCGCTCCAAGATCAGCAATCGCACCGTTCTCATTGTTAACGCCAATAATAGATACGAGAGCGGTAGCATCGCTTAGCATCGTTTTCAAAAATTCAGGATCGGGTGCCCCACGCTTATCGAGGGCAATATATTGGACTTCCAGACCACTGCTTTCCGCTTCGTTGAGTATCGACCCGTGGTCAGCCACACCAACCAAAACTTTGGTTCGCTGAGACCGTTCGGCAATAGCCTGCGCTGTGCGAAACACCATCGCGTTTGCTTCGCTTGCGCCTGACGTAAAAATCACGTCATCACCTTGAAGATCAAAGAGATTTGCCACCTGAGAGGCTGCTTTTTCAATGGCTGCAGCGGCGTGCCACCCGAGCGCATGATCGGCTGCGTGTGGGTTAGCAAAAAGCGTAGCCGACGCCTCTTGCATGACCTTCAAGACACGCTCATCGACAGGCGTTGAAGCCTGATAATCAAGATAGATGGTTTCACCAACCTGCATGTTGCCCTCAATACTGGACGAAGTCTCCAGTACGTGTATAACGGACCTGCATACTGGATGATATCCCCAGGAGGTCAAGTGAGCGCACAAGATTTAAAATCAGACGATTATCGTCCATCTTTCTCGGGACATGAGACCTTTCCTTTACGCTATGGTTGGCTGCAAAAGGCGTATCGCGCCGTCAGCGAAGCACCAACAGCGAAAGACGCTGTGCATGTTTTCCGGGATCCGGAATCAATCGCACGCTTTGGCGTGGGTCGGAACATGGTCGGCGCAATTCGGCATTGGGCGATCGGCGCGGGGATACTTGAAGAAACTAAAGAAGGCCTTGAGACAACATGGCTTGGGTCGATGCTATTCGGCGAGGATGGAATTGATCCGTATCTAGAAGAGGATGCTTCACTTTGGCTGCTTCATTGGCATTTGGTCTCCCGTCCTCGGCTCACATCAGCCTATTGGCTGTTTAACGAGTTTAGAGGAGGCAGTTTTGTTCGGCAGGATATCGTCGCACCTCTTCTTAAACTTGCACAAGAACGTGGGTGGCGCCGAGTGGCGTCAACAACAGTTGATCGGGATCTGCAATGCCTTCTCAGGACCTATATCGGTGGCCGCGGCTCAAGCGAAGCGGGAGAATCCATACTTGCTGAACTTGGGCTGATCCGTCCGATGGATAAAACGCGGTCGCGTCTGTCCCGAGGGCGAAAGCCGAATTTACCCAATTCAGTATTCCTTCATTGCTTCAATGAGTTCTGGGCAAAATTTGCACCTGATCAGGCAACTATGTCATTTGAAAATGCCGCTTATGCGCCCGGTTCCCCGGGCCGAGTATTCTTGCTTGATGAGGATGACATCGTTGATCGCCTTGAGCAGCTCGAAGAAATTTCAGGTGGAGCATTGGCTTGGTCAGAAACAGCAGGACTGCGACAGATCATCCGCGCCAAAAAACGGTCGATGAAATCGGAGCGACGCATTCTGCGCGAAGCGCTGATGAGCGATCGCTTGCGGGTGGCCGCATGAGCGATTCCGTTTCAATAACACCAAGATTTCGCCGATCGGTTCGCCTCGATACCGATTTTGCCTC
>JAESUK010000034.1 GCA_016763095.1 Alphaproteobacteria bacterium | reverse complement strand
TATTCTGGGGTTATTAATTAGCTGTTTTATCAAACAGTAAAAAAATATAACTGAGAAGAATAAATTGGTACGCCCTACGGGATTTGAACCCGTGTTACCGCCGTGAAAGGGCAGCGTCCTAAACCACTAGACGAACGGGACACATATTGAGTAGTATTATTGTTCGTCAGAACGAGACATCTTATAATCTGTTTGGGGGCTATAAAGCAAGCCCTAAACGATATTTTTTTAAAAAAAGTGATAATAGCGTGGTTATGCTACCTTTTCTTGCGGTATAGACTGTTCCGTTACGATTGAAAAAGCTGCATCTTTTATAAAGAAATCAACACTTTCACGCCCCTGCCACTCATTGGCCTTAAACTGACCTAATAAATGAAAATTTTGCATATGAGATTGTTCAAGGAGAGCTTTTCCAAGCGGAGTTCCCACAGCACCAAACGCCATCGCCTTAATTGAACGCCCACCCTCAATATCACTGATGTAACACCGCACATGATTCTTCCCCACAATGTCCACACGTTGAACACGTGCATTGGGAATGGCAAACATAGGTTCAGGATTTCCTTGCCCGTATGGTCCACCATGCGCTTCTATTAACTTCACAAAATCTAATTGTGCTGCCCCGACACTCACCATCGCATCAATCTGCTTCTCAGGATTAATAGGCGCACCATTCAACTGGTCTTGCACATGTTTATTCAAGAAGGCTTGTAATGCTGGGATTTTATCTGGTTCAACGGTAAAGCCACCCGCCATAGCGTGACCACCACCCTTGATGATAATCCCTTCATTTCGCGCATCAATAAACGCCGCCGCCATGTTTACACCAGGGATAGAGCGTCCAGACCCACGTCCTTCAAGTTCACCTTTTTCGTTTTTGGCAAATGTGACGCAAACTGTTGGTTTCCCAAACCGTTCTTTGACTTGTCCTGCAACCAAACCACTTAGACCTGCATGCCAACCTTCATCCGCAATAAAGATAAGTTCTTGTCTATCTAAATCACCTGCCGCAACTTGCCCCAAAGCTTCTTGCATCATTTGTGCTTGAATTTCTTTACGCTTTTCGTTGCAATCATTTAGTGTCCACGCAATGTTCAATGCCTCTTCCCCATCAATGGAAGACAATAATTTTGCCCCGAGGTCAGCTTGGTGGACACGAGAGCCTGCGTTAATGCGAGGTCCTAAGCCAAAGCCCATATTCATTGTTGTTTGTAGTCCACGCACACTGGAGATCTCGCATAATGCTTTTAAGCCTATGTTCTCTGTGTGTTGCATCTTTTGCAGACCATATTGAACGAACAAACGGTTTGGTCCTGTTAACGGCACCATGTCACACACAGTAGCCATAGCGATAAGGTCTAGCCAATCCTTTAAAGGTGGTTCTTGTTTCCCTTTATAAAGCCCTCTAGCGCGGTATTCCGTGTTCATCGCCACACAGGCAAGGAAGCAGACCGTGGCGGCACAGAGCATATCCAGACCGCTATCATCATCATTACGTTTTGGATTAATGATAAAATTTGCATCTGGAAGTGTTTCTTCGGCTTGGTGATGATCAAAAATTACGATATCAAGACCGAGCGCACGCCCTTGCTCGACAACATCAAAAGATGTCGTTCCACAATCGGCGATGAAAATTATGTCGCATCCCTGCTCTTTTAACTTCGCAAGTGCGTTTATATTTGGACCATAACCTTCCGTTAAACGATCAGGGATATGAAATGGTGTCTCCAGACCTAACGCTCTAAAAAACTTTATAAAAATTGCCGTGGACGTTGATCCATCAACATCAAAGTCACCAAATAAACCGATTTTCTTACCTGCTTGGATATTATCGACAGCCCACTTTGCGAACTCAGGCATGTCCTTTAAAGACATTGGGTCAGGAAAGTGCTTTGAAATTTTGGGGTACAAGAACGAGTCGACAGAATCAACATCAACATTTCTTGCCACAAGAAGCCTTGCCACAATTTCAGGAAGACTATGAACCTGCATAATGCGCTCAACCTTATCATCATCAACTTTTTGAAAAACCCAACGATTCTTCATTAATGATTCTGATACTTTCAAGGAGGATTCTTCAGTCATGTTATTTAGCTTTCTCCGCCATAGAATTTTGTTTTACGTGTAAAGTCATGGTTTGCCACAATTTCACGTACCGTTCCAGTTTTAGAACGCATAACAAGCGAATGTGTTGTGGCGCGACCAGCCGATGTCCTCACACCGCGTAGCATTGTTCCATCTGTCACACCCGTTGCAGCAAACATCACATTGTCAGATGGTGCGAGCCCATTAAGATCATATATTTTATTAAAGTCTGAAATGCCCCATTTTTCAGCACGGGCGCGCTCTATATCATTTCTGAACGTTAAACGTCCAAGCATTGCGCCTCCTGTACATTTAAGCGCAGCAGCAGCCAAGACACCTTCAGGTGCACCACCAGACCCAACATAAAAATCAATTCCTTTATCTGGATCGGTTGTTGCAATCACCGCGCTCACGTCACCATCTTGGATAAGTGTGATTCGAGAGCCCGCTTTACGGACATTTGCAATTAAATCCGCGTGACGTGGGCGATCAAGAATACAGACCATCAAGTCGTTAATCGATATGCCTTTTTCCTTTGCCACTTTCACAAGAATATCTTCAATCGGTGCATCTAAATCAAGAATACTCGGGTCAACCCCAGGGCCTACGGCCATTTTATCCATGTACGTATCAGGCGCATTCAAAAAACCACCTTTATCCGCCATAGCGACAACAGCCAAAGCATTTTGTCCACCCGTTGCGGTAATTGTTGTGCCTTCTAATGGGTCTAGTGCTATATCAATCTCTGGTCCGCGTCCAAGGCCAACTTCTTCACCAATATAAAGCATTGGGGCTTCATCACGTTCTCCTTCACCTATCACAATTCGACCCTGCATATAAAGGCTATTAAACGCGGCGCGCATGGCATCAACAGCCGCGGCATCAGCTTTCTTTTCATCCCCTCGTCCTATTTCTTTTGCTGCCGCAAGGGCAGCAGCTTCTGTAACGCGAACAACTTCAAGAGCGAGGTTACGATCCATGGCGAAAATACTTTCTGGTAATGGTGCTGATTTCATGAGAAGAACGATAACGTATTCTCTTTTCAGAGTCATTTGAAAAGAAGGCAAGACGAATAGTCTTCAACAGTTTTATGGTAATAGCTTAAATTGATTAAAAGCCTGTCATTAACTGAAAGCCGTCATCACCTTCGTTTTGATCCTGTGCAGGTGGAACAATAACAGAGGTATGAACTTCATCAGAAAATGGATCGGTGAGCATACTATCATCTTCAATAATATGGAACGGAGATGAATAGTCTTCACGCGCACCACTTGGCGGTGCTAATTGAGCTGCAGGAATCGATGTCGTATGCATAGGCACAAACCCGATATCATATATTTCAACACTACGATCCCTGACAGGGATTCTTTTGTTTAAAGCAGGCGTTGGAACAGGTGTTGGAGCCGCCCTCGCATACGCCGTTGGAAGAACGTTTAAATCATATATCTCAACACTTCCATCGCTATAGGCATTACGAATATCCGTGAGTGTAATTTCTGGTGACGACATGCGCACATAGACGCTTTCTGCCTTATGCGTTTGCGTAACTTCATACCCGCACCCTGACAGTGACAGTACAGATACAGTCAAAAAAGAGAGCATATATTTTTTCATATTCACAGCGCCTTATTAATTACAAACTAAATTTTAATGGTTATATGGTGTCGAAAAACCAGCCATAATGCAAGAGAACAATTACTTACTTACCTTGTTGTGCACGATACTCTTTCCCAAGGCGCACATAATTATCAGCAGATTTTTTTAGGAAGTTAATTTCATCTTCGGTCATATCACGCATATAACGCGCGGGGCTTCCTCCCCATAATTGGTGCTTAGGAATAACTTTATTGGGTGTTACCAGTGATCCTGCAGCGACCATGGCTTCATCTTCAACAACGGCACCGTCCATAACACACGCTTTCATACCTACAAATGCACGGTTACCAATTTGGCACGCGTGGAGCAATACTTGGTGTCCCACCGTTACATCATTCCCGATATGTGTGCCCTTCATGCCACGAGTCACATGAATAACAGAGCCGTCTTGTATATTCGTGCGCAACCCGATACGCACGTCACTAACATCCCCTCTGATCACTGAACCAAACCATATATTACTCTCCGCGCCAATTATGACGTCACCAGTAATGACCACACCTTCTGAGACATAGGCGTTTTCGTCTATTTCAGGGGTTTTATTGTTGTAAGGTAAAATAACTGACATCATTAAAATGGAATTGGATATTGTCTGTAGAGTTTATCAAGTTTTTCAAGCACTTCGCTTGAGAGTACAATATCAAATGCAGCAATATCGCTTTTTAACTGCTCTATTGATGTTGCCCCAATAATTGTCGATGTTACAAACGGTTTTTGATTGCACCAAGCAAGCGCCATTTGAGCTGGATCAAGGTCATGCTCTTTGGCAATTCTTACAAAACCTTGCATACATGCCTCAACATCAGGCGTATCTCTGAAAATACCGTTGCGCTGTTCCATAGTCCATCGAGAGCCTTCAGGGCGCGCACCATTCAAATATTTTCCGCTCAATGCGCCGCCAGCCAGAGGAGACCATGGAAGATATGCAAGGTTTTCTATGGTGCATGTTTCCGTTACATAAGGATCATCTTTTTGGTGTAAAAAATTATATTCATGTTGAACAGATACCATGCGCGGAAGATCGTGTTCTTTAGCAAGCTCAAGATACTTAGCTATACCCCAAGGCGTGTCATTGGACACACCTATATGGCGAATTTTTCCAGCCTTTACAGCATCACCCAACGCTTTTAATATATCTAACAAACCGTCAACATACTCATCCTTCTTCAGACCTGTAACATCCGCCATTCCTGCCCAATGCTGCCCCCAATGAGGATTTACGCGGTTTGGCCAATGAAGTTGGTAAAGATCAATATAGTCTGTTTGAAGGCGTTTTAATGATCCGTCCACAGCGAGACGAACAGTCTCTCCGGTAATTTCAGAGCCACCTCTGATCCATGGCAACCCTCTTCCTGCAATCTTTGAGGCGAGAACAAAATCTTTTCTACGGTTTTGGTTTTTTGCCATCCAAGTCCCGATGATTGTCTCTGTCGCAGTATAGGTCTCTTCTTTTGGTGGCACAGAATATAGCTCTGCTGTATCTATGAAATTCACGCCTTGGTCGAGCGCATAATCAATTTGCTCATGCCCCTCGGCTTCAGTGTTTTGATCTCCCCATGTCATTGTTCCTAAACATACGCGGGAGACATCTAAATCTGTTGATCCTAGTTTTGTATATTTCATATTCATAAGCCTTTCCTCTGCTCGCTCAATTTATGGTGTCCACGATCCAATAGCAATCTTCCATGTCATTTCACCCCTATATTTTTCATCATAGCTTTTAATAACGCGCATAAGCTCTTTCGTTGTTAAAAAACCAGTGTTGGGCAAAGATGTCGAGGCGCCTGTCCCTTTGAGGTGTCTCAGAAACCCTACCGCATTCTTGTAGTTCTCTGTTAACGTCAACATTTGTGTTTGCATATCTTTCGGGAGACTCGGAGAAAGAAGTAATCTGGATTTAACGTTACTACGCATCATCGCATCTCGCCACTCCGAAAAATAACCATCACCTAGCGTAGAAAGGTGTATCTGACCATTATCTGATAGGAAGTTTTTCCATTTTTCAACACTACATTCTGTATCTTGAAACCACTGGACCGTCATCCCTGAAACAATCAAATCAAACTTACCAAGATTTGGATCTAAATATTCCCCATTCATGGCATGATACTCTACGTCTTGAGTATGCGCTCCGTTCCCACACTTACCTATACACACATCTCTCATATCTGAATTAATATCCGTGATCACGAAATCAGCATTATTATACTTTCCCAAGAGCAAGTGGGTTAAGTGCCCTGTCCCGCACCCGATTTCCAAAATTCGTGGAGCATGATCAAAATCAGGGCAATATGTTATAAGCGTTTCAGCAATTCTCTTTTGAATGGAGGAGTTTTCATCATACTCCTTAGCATGATCGCCAAAGGCCTTCGAAATTGTCCGAGTATATCGATCAGGCTGCATTTTTCTTTGGCGAGTGGCACTCTTTAAACGGCGCGCGCCCCTTTAGACCCAGATCAGAAAGAAGCTTCATATCTTCATTCTTTTCGGGATTAGGCGTTGTTAGAAGTTTGTCACCTGTAAAAATCGCATTTGCACCCGCCATAAAGGCCATTGCTTGCGCTTCACGTGTGAGCTCCATACGCCCAGCACTTAAGCGAACCATTGCCTTTGGCATCAAGATACGCGCAACAGCGATACAGCGAATCCATTCAAATATATCGACGCGCTTCATATTCTCTAACGGCGTGCCCTCAACAGGTACAAGAATATTAATTGGCACTGATTCTGGTTGAGGATTAAGGATTGAGAGTGTGTAGAGAAGTGAAATACGATCTGCTTCACTTTCCCCTAGTCCTAATATACCGCCACAGCAAAGTGACACGCCCGCTTTTGCTACATTCTCAATCGTGTCCAAACGGTCTTTATATGTACGCGTAGAGATAATTTTACTGTAATGCTCTTCCGATGTATCAAGATTGTGATTATAGGCTGTAAGACCTGCATTTTTGAGGCGCTTAGCTTGGTCTTCCGATAGCATTCCAAGCGTTACGCACGCTTCCATCCCCATATCGCTGACGCCTTGCACCATATCGACGACACGATCAAAGGCGCGACCATCTTTAACACCACGCCACGCAGCACCCATACAAAAACGTGTAGAACCTGCCGCCTTAGCAGCACGAGCCTGTTTCATTACGTCTTCAACTTGCAAAAGCTTTTCTTTTTCAAGTTCTGCCTGATTATGAATGGATTGGGAACAATATTTGCAATCTTCTATACAGCCCCCAGTTTTAATCGATAGGAGTGTACAAAGTTGAACCTCATCAGGGCTGTGGTATACGCGGTGAACCGTTGCCGCATCATATATTAACTCTAACAAAGGCCGCTTATAAAGAGCCTTCACTTCATCTTTTGTGTAAATCGTGATGTCCGTCATTTTATTCCTCCCAAATAAAAACCCAGTCAGAATATAGACTGGGTTTGAATTTGTACAAGTATGAAATTTTGGGAAATTAACGTTTAGCCCACTGCTTCATACGACGCGCTTTATGTAGACCAATTTTCTTACGTTCAACAGAACGTGAATCACGTGTAAGCATTCCTGCTTTTTTCAATGATGGACGAAGCGTTGGCTCAAAGTTTTCAAGTGCACGTGAAATACCGTGACGGATTGCACCAGCTTGACCAGACATTCCACCACCTTTAACAGTACACATAATGTCAAACTGACCTACGCGAGCCGTCACAAGGAACGGTTGGTTAATCACAAGCAAGTGTGTTTTACGGCCAAAATACTGCTCTTGGTCTTGACCATTCACAACAATTTTACCTGAACCTGGTTTTGCCCAAACACGAGCAGCAGATTCTTTACGACGACCTGTTCCGTATGAACGCCCAAGAGAGTCTTTCTTCGGCTCTTTAACAATGGCTGTCTCAGTAACAACAGCTTCTGTTGTTGTCTCAGTAACAACAGCTTCTGTTGTCGCCGCTTTTTCTGTGGCAGCACCCAAATCTTTAAGATCTGTTACTGTTTCTGTTTTTGTATCTTTAGTCGCCATGATTAGCCTCTCTTATTCTTTTCGTTCATGCCCGCAATATCAAGCACTTCTGGTTTTTGTGCTTCATGTGGGTGTTCGGTTCCAGCATACACTTTCATGTTACCCATTACCTGACGTCCCATAGGACCTCTTGGCAACATACGCTCTACAGCTTTTTCAAGAACACGCTCAGGAAAGCGACCATCCAAGATTTCGCCTTTTGAACGGCTTTTTAATCCACCAGGGTGATTTGTATGCCAGTAGAACTGATCTTGATCACGTTTTTTACCTGTTAGACGAATTTTTTCTGCATTAATAACAACGATGTTATCGCCACAATCCATGTGTGGTGTAAACATTGGTTTATGCTTTCCGCGCAAACGAATTGCTAGTCGGCTCGCTAGGCGACCAAGTGCAATACCTTCTGCGTCAACGATATACCATTTTTTTTCAATATCGCTTGGCTTTGCTGAATATGTTTTCATTTTTTCCTCTTTATATTATTCCTTCACTCTTGAAGGCACGGTGGTTATTGCGCATTTAGCATGGAGTTGTCAATAACTTTTTAAACAAAACATCAAAATAATTCAATAAATACAATAGAGTTAGATATACGGTATTATAACACCCCTGCATATTGAAAATGCTCTCTCTATATCCTCAACACTATAAATTTGCTATGATGCCTTTCCACATAAACATATAAGGAGGTTGCTATGCCTAAACTCTTATTCCTTGCAGGAAGCGCGCGTAAAGAGTCCCTCAACAAGAAACTTGTTCACATAGCAGCAGAGCTGGCAGAAAAAAAAGGCTGTAAAGCCTCTGTTGTTGACCTCAACCTTTTTCAAATGCCCATATATGATGGCGACTATGAAGACGATAAAGGGATTCCTGACACTGCTATCCTCTTAAAGAAGGTTTTTCAAGACCATGACGGGATATTTATATCGTCTCCGGAATATAACAGCTCGTTCTCCCCGCTTTTAAAAAATGCGCTTGATTGGATTTCTCGTCCACACGAAGAAAATGAGCCATCACTTAGTGCATATAGAGGTAAAATTGCAGCCCTCGCCTCTATATCCCCCGGAGGTCTTGGTGGGCTTCGCGGTCTCGTGCCTTTGCGCATGATGCTTGGTAACATTGGAGTCACCGTCATTCCGCAACAAGTTGCCATAGGAAATGGATTTTCAGCTTTTAACGATGATGGAACACTTGCTGATGAACGCCAAGCACAAATGCTTGAAGCAACCATTGATGAGCTGATCAACACAACACGTCCGTTTATTTAGATTATTTAGACGATAATATCGCCATTATCATATAGAGTTTGAACAATTTCTCCTGTATTTCCTTCGAGAACGGCGATCTCTGTGAAGCTTGCGCCGCCAACAGTTCCGTTTCCATCAATACGCATAATGGTAGATCCACCAACGTCTTGGAATTGAACAAAATCATCTATATCATCAACGCCAACATTAAAGCCTGTGAGAAGAGCTGAAATATCAAGAGAGTCCCCACCACCAGCATTGAAATCAACGACAGAGTCGACACCAACCAAATTATCAAAGACAAAAGTATCAGAGCCACCACCTCCATAGAGAACATCAGCACCATCACCGCCGTTTAGAGTGTCCGTACCATTACGACCTTCAAGGATATCGCTTCCATCAAGACCATTTAAGGTATTATCGCCGTTACTTCCTCGAATATAATCTGCGAAGTTGGTTCCCGTTTGCGTTCCACCACCAGAAATTGAGTTACCACCAACATAAGCACTTAATAGAATCTCCCCTACAACACCACCATATGCGCCAGCATCAATGTAATATGTTCCTGTTGATCCTGGTGTGAAGTAAAGAAGTGATTCATATCCAATCCCACCATCATCATTTCCTCCAGAAACAACAGTGTTTGTAGCATCATAAATATTATATATACGTGGATCTGTGCTGTTTGCTGCTTCACTTGGTGTGCCTCGCGCCCAAAAAGCGTATTTTGTGCCGCCGATCAGATCTATTCCAAACCAATCTCTATCTCCGCCTGTATCCACTTCGTACAAAACAGAACCACCTACCGTTAATGTTCCTGCAGACCCTATATCGTCACCGACATCACCTTCAGCAACATCCGTAACAGATACAGAAATACTTTGAACATCTGTTAAGGCACCATCTGAAACTGTGACCTCAACGTCATAGATATTATTTGAACCACCATCTAAGGCTGTCTCATAGTCAGGCGCAGAAATAAATGCCAGCACACCGCCTGCACTAATCGTAAACAAGGCTGAGTCAACACCACCCGATATAGTATATGTAAGTGTATCAGATGGATTACCATCCGTTGCTGTAACAGTTGTCACTGCCGTACCATTTTCTGCAATGCTGATACTAGCTATTGCTCCACCACCATTTGATGTAATCGTCGGTGTCACTTGAATTAGGTCTGCCTCTAATAATGTTCCATCCGTAAATTGGAAGTTTTCAAAGAGCGTTACACTGTCTGTTCCGTCTGCACCACCGCCACCATGAATAAACGTATAGATACTGCCTGAAAGAGAAATTGCGTAATCTGCAAAATCACCCGTTAAGATAAGCGTATCCGTTCCTGCACCACCATTTAAGACATCATTTGCGTCCCCTGCCAATACAGTGTCATTGCCGTTCCCGCCATAAACAGAGTCATTCCCTGCTCCACCGTCTAGCGTGTCATTTCCATCTTGACCATAGAGAATATCATTATCAGCATCGCCATTAAGGATATCGTTACCTGCACCACCATAAAGTTGGTCATTCCCAGACCCACCATTCAATGTATCAATAGAGTTATCCGCCATGACATCATCAGCGTTCCACTCGATCACATACGCCAATGATTGAGATCCAAATGGAGGTCCATAGTCATTCCATGTTCCACCATTTCTAAATTGGATATAATCCTCTCCAGTATTAAAATCATTTGGTTCACTACCTGCCCAGTTTTCGTAGATTGAGCCAACACTTGTTAACGTTCCTTGATTATAGAAATAAGCGCCTGCTTCTGCTCCGAACTCCCAAAGCCATTCATTTTCAACAACTTCATCTGTTCCACCAAGCCAGATATTTCCAGCTATAGAATCAATAAATGAATTTTCGTAAGCACTTGTGATATTTACAAGATGCCCGCTTGCACCATTCAATGTTGCGGCCGAGGCATTCGCGCGCGCAGTGGCGATGTTAACAGCGCCACTTACATATTGATAAAAACTCTGTGTTTGCTCGCTA
>JAESUK010000003.1 GCA_016763095.1 Alphaproteobacteria bacterium | reverse complement strand
TTCAGAAAATGAATCTGTTCAAAAAATCATTGAATTTGCCAAAGTAAAATCAAGGTTTCCGTTATGTCAGCCTCAAAAACAGAAAAAAGCCAGCTAGAAACTATGCCCCAAAGAAAAAAGGCATCAAAGACATTCGAAAAGCTAGGGATCATTGCTGGTGGTGGATGTTTGCCTGCTATGCTGGTTGATGCATGTCGAAAAATGGGTATAGAGCCATATCTTCTTGCGTTCAAAAGCCATACTGATCCCGACCTTGTTAAGAATGTAAGGCATAGCTGGACAAATCTTGGTGCTCTCCAAAAAAATATAAACATTCTAAAATCTGAAAAAATAAATGACCTCGTTTTCTGTGGTGATATAAAACGCCCTTCAATACGTGAAATGAAGCCAGACCTTCGCGCAACCAAGTTTTTTGCTCTTAATGGGTTTAGAGCACTTGGTGACAATGACTTACTTTCAGCGATTAAAGGGGAGCTTGCAAAGGATGGCTTCACACTCCACGGTGTGCACGAGTTTATTGAAGAGATTGTTGCGCCGACAGGTCTTCTCGGCACTAAAAAACCATCAGAGCAAGATCTAAAAGATATTGATCTCGGCGTTAAAATTTCGCAGGAAATCGGGCGTCTCGATATAGGGCAATCTGTGATTACACAAGAAGGATTGGTAATTGGGGTTGAAGCTGTTGAGGGTACAGATGAACTCATTAAACGAAGCAAGAGCTTTCTGAAAAGCGCGCGATCTTGTGGCGTGCTTGTGAAAACATGTAAGCCACAGCAGGATAAAAACCTTGATTTACCGACCATCGGTA
Organism: Alphaproteobacteria bacterium; assembly: GCA_016763095.1. Classification (GTDB taxonomy): domain Bacteria; phylum Pseudomonadota; class Alphaproteobacteria; order Micavibrionales; family Micavibrionaceae; genus UBA1850. The sequence goes on along the minus strand of JAESUK010000003.1, from coordinate 4,304 downwards.
TAGAGACCGTAAAAAATGCCGTTCAAGCGGGGCTTTCTGGAATTGCCTTTCATGCAGGCAACAGCCTTATTATTGATGTGGATGCCGTGATTACGCTTGCGGACGAAAAAGGTCTATTCCTATATGGTGTAGACCTATGAAAAAACTGTTCATCATAGCAGGGGAAGCTTCGGGAGACATTCTTGGCGCAAACCTTCTGCAAGCCTTAAAAGAAAAATACCCAGACCTCGAAGTTTATGGCATTGGCGGAAAAACAATGCTGAAAAATGGATTACCTGAGAGCCTCTTTCCTATGGAAGAGCTTTCAATAATGGGCGTTGCTGAGATTCTTCCAAAAATTCTTCATATGTTGAAGCGGATAAGGCAAACAGCCAAAGAAGTTATACGGATTCAACCAGATATTCTAATCACAATTGATTCACCTGATTTTTCATTCAGGGTGCAAAAACGGGTCAAAATAAAAAACGCTGATATTAAGCAAGTTCATTATGTTGCCCCAACCGTGTGGGCATGGAGAGAAGGCCGCTCAGAGAAAATATCAAAATTTCTTGATGGAATATTATGCCTTTTTCCGTTCGAACCACAATACTTTGAAAAGGTGGGACTGAAGGCTAAATACACAGGGCATCCTGTGATTGATCGCTATTCAAAAGCGCCAGCTAAGGTTGAAGCCCGCAAGGCGTTTGGTTTTTCTGACGATGAAACTGTCATCGGTTTATTGCTTGGAAGTCGGCGAGGGGAGCTGAAAAAGCATTCTAAAACATTCTTTGAGGCGATAAGAAGTGTAATGGCTCCTGATGTAAGAATCCTTATCCCGACATTGCCGCATCTTCGCGATGAAGTAGCGGCATTGGTCTATAATCACTTCGGGGATATGATGACTTTAAGAAGAGGTTTATTATTGTTTCAAATATGGAATTACAAACAACATACTTTCGTGCCATGGACTGTGCATTGGCTGTTTCAGGTACGGTAGGCTTAGAGCTTGCTGTCGCAGGTGTGCCTCATATCATTGGCTATAAGGCTAATCAAATAACGGCTGAAATTGTAAAACGTGTGGTGAAGGTTGAATATGCGCACCTTGCCAATCTCATATTGGATAAAGAGGTTGTACCTGAATTTATTCAAGAGAAGTGCACGCCAGATATGCTCTCAGAATCCCTCTCAGGGCTTTTAGATATAGATACAGCGCAAACGCAAACTGATGCCTTTAACACGCTTAGGAAGTGTTTAACCACAAAGGAAACACCTGCAAACACAGCCGTAGAGTTTCTTGAAGTTATATAAATTATTTTATAAGGCAAGGTCGCGAATACCAGAGCTTATATGTCGCCCCTCGCTATCCGCTAATATTTCATGTACTTGGTCTCTATATGAGTTCCCATAGTAGCTTGGAATATTTGCGTTGTGCATTGAGAGTGCTAAAAAGTAGGATGCTTCCTGATAAAAAGGGTCTTCAGATGTTATCTGCCCAGTGTAGAGCGCACGTGCGAAATAGTCTTGTATAAGATGCGTGACTTCATGATGAGTCGTATCAAAAACTTCAGAGCTTCTAAGGGGCAACTTATCGTTGAGTGTGTAGTTAACAACAGTAGCGCTTCCCGTTGTAATATTACTTCTCAATGCACCATAGACTATATTCATCATGCCATTTGATGTGCGAATTACACCTTCTTCGAATATATGTCTGTAGGAGGGGGATCCATATAGTACTTCTGTATATGTCTTTACATGTAGTTGTGCCGATTTTTTCAAAACACATTTTTGGTTATCAATTGAAAGTTCTCCCCAGTGTGCGTAACCACTAAGTATATCTCTATTTCTTGGTTTTTTAAGTGTTCGTAAGAATGATTCACGTTTTTGATCTTGCCAATTATGAAAAAAATCAGAAACAACAAAGGATGAACTCAAGCGTTGGAGAGAAGTTTGAAGTGTATCAGTACTGGCTGCTCTATGGTGTTGTGGATTATGCTTAAGAATCTTATTAATAAGAAGGCATCTATCTTGAACAGAGAGTTCGCGAATCTCATCTACGTTTAAAGGACTCCAAATGGCCTTTTCATAGTGAGATTTTATCTCTACAGCTTTTGCGCGTTGTTTTTTCAACGTCATTTATTTCACCCTAAAATATTTTGAGGTAAGATAATATATTTTCCATATATATGCAATATATTTCACATATTATCTGGTGTTTTGTTCAATATAAAAAAATCGGGAAATTGGTGGACCCTAGCGGGATCGAACCGCTGACCTCTTCGCTGCCAGCGAAGCGCTCTCCCAGCTGAGCTAAGGGCCCTCAAGAAGGAAGTGTCGTTTTTATAAAGGAAAATTTAGAAATACGCTAGGACTATTCGTAGCCATTCCCTTGAAATTCACCTTTTGGTCCAAGTTGAGAGAATGGATTATGGGCAACTTCCCAAAGATACCCGTCTGGATCAGAGAAGTATCCAGAATAGCCTCCCCAGAAGGCTTTATCTGCAGGTTTTACAAGTTTTCCTCCTGCTGAAACAGCTTCCAATAAAGTTGTTTCTACGTCCTCCGTAGAAACTACGTTGTATGCAATTGTGAATGTAGAGTTTTCCTGAGGCTTAACTTTCACTGTGGCATCTTCCTCAAGCTTGTTAAGAGGGTAAAGAGCTAAGGTCATGCCAATAAGGTCATATGTAACAATCTCTTCACTTTGTACCTCTGAAGCAACTTTCCAACCAAGTGCATCGTAAAAAGCTCTAGATTTAACAAGGTCTTGAACTCCTAATGTAATAATACTTAAGCGTTGTTCCAATATATGTTCCTCTTTATGTAGTGTTATGCCATATCTCGTTAGAACAAAATTTATCTATAGTTCTTATGGCACTCAGTAGCCTTCGCTATCATAGCCGCGTGACTTTCTAGCACTTTTACCATGTCCTCTTCTTTACCCGCCATAGCAAGATCTATAGCAAGAGTATGAACCGCTGTGTCACACGTGATAAACCCTTCTTTCTTGTTTCCTAATCTTTCGAAAAGGATGTGAAGGTCTTCTTTGCTGATACTTGGGTGATGGGCAATGCTGTGTGCTGATTCTGTGATAAGTTCAAAGTCATCGTTCATAATTGCTGAGCTAAGTTCGCTCAAATTTTTATCCATGCCTTGCATGATCTCAATAAAAGAAAGTGACGGAGCACCTTTCTCACCACCATGATGATGATCTTGTGCATACACGTTTGAGAATGGAAGAAATAACAGAGAAAAAATAGCTATATAGTAGGAAAGTTTCATTTGTATCTCCGAAGGTTGGATAAAAATGGTGGAGGGGATAGGATTTGAACCTATGTATCCCGAAGGAGGCGGAGTTACAGTCCGCTGCCATTAACCACTCGACCACCCCTCCACGGAACGGAATATAAATCCAAATCAATTGCATGAACTTATACTGGTTATTTCGATATGTACTTAAAAAGTCTTTTGCCTTCTGTGTCAACCCTTAGTATGAATAGACATGAAAAATTTTAATAAATACCCACACAAAGAGAAACAACCTCAAATTCCAAAGCTGAAAATCAATCTTTTTGGTTATCACGCGGTGCATGAAGCATGGCTGAGCCCTAATAGAAAGATTAAAAAGTTATTCGTTACGGAAAAGGCTGTCGATAATTTTCTCCCTTACGTAGAGAAAGCAGAAGAACTTGGTCTTAAGCGCCCTAAGTACCAGCTTGTTGAGCGTAGGCAAATTGATAAGACACTTGGACAAGACGTTGTTCATCAGGGGATCGCGGCATATGCAGACCCATTGCCTGAAATGAACACTATGGATTTATTGATCAAAGCAGCAGATAAAGAGAAAGCAATCTTCGTGATGCTTGATCAGGTGACTGATCCTCATAATGTAGGCGCGATTATGCGTTCTGCCTGTGCCTTTGATTTGGCGGGCATGGTCATGCAGACACGTTCTGCACCAAGATTAGAAGGTGTGCTCGGTAAAGTTGCCTGTGGTGGCTTGGAACACCTTCCTGTGGCGTTAGAAACAAATCTCAGCCGTTCACTCGAAGTATTCAAAGAAAACGGATACAAATGTATCGCGTTGGATGAACGTGGTGAAAGTACAATTGGTGATTTCAGCGACGTGAAAAAAGCTGTTCTTGTTATGGGCGCAGAAGGAAAAGGTTTGCGCCCCTCTGTGCGTGAAGCTTGTACGGATGTTGTGCGCATTGAAATGCTCGGACCTCTTGCCAGTATCAATGTGTCGAACGCCGCAGCAATCAGTTTCCATACCCTCATGGGTGGCAAATAGGATATGAAAAAAGCTCCTCTTTATCTAATAGATG
>JAESUK010000033.1 GCA_016763095.1 Alphaproteobacteria bacterium | reverse complement strand
TATAAATATCTATGATTATACCTGAAACACACATTTCAACGCAAACTTTAACTATTTTTTAAGCAGTTAGAGGGACTAAAGGCCTCTACATACCTCAATTTGCAGGTGATAAACTACCCAATGTGCGCGCAGGACCTCGAATAATAAGATTCAAGGGTTGCTGAGATAAAAAAGGAACGGTTTTGTTAAAAGATGCAACACGTTCAGGGTCTTCCATTGCAAAGAGGAAATCACGGTCATTCGTTCCACGTTTTAAACGAAAATAATCCAAAACAATTTGTTGATTTTCATCCCGCTTGTACTGACAAACGGCTCTATGAGCAATGTGCTGACCAAAAGAATCATATGTAATATATTCTACAGTCACTTCTGCACCACGTTCCCTGATATCCACAAACCGTAGCTCAGATGGATATTGTACATTAAGCTCTATATAAACACGGCACACACCAAAGAGTTGGCTACCTTGGATGTAAATGGGCATCGTGCCCCAATAATACATCAGACCAATCAGAACGGCAAAAGACCAAAAACCCACCTTCTTCTTATTGATCGGTTTTCTTTTCTTCCGCTTTTTCTTCTTCTTTTTAACTGGCTCGTCATCAAGATCAGCTGTTTCATCAGTCATAGCTTACCTCCTAAGATCCACCAGGAGTGCTCAATTTCACACTCGCAGTAACCAATTCCTCAACGATTTCATCAATCACGGCACCAACCGTAGCATCACGACTTTCACCATCAGCAGCTTCTGATTTCTTGATTACGCGACGTTTGACCTCTGTACTTGCACTCCCGCCTGGGAAATAAATAGACAGAATACGTCGCGCACGTTGCGCCCCAATTTGTCCATACAAACGTGTACGCAGGCCCACATCTTCAGTAGATGTAGAAAGTGCCCAAAGCTCAACAGGACCAAGTGTACTAATCAAATGCTGTTCAAAACGACCCTCTTTCGTACCAAGAATAAGCAAGGCTGGTCCTCCAGAAGAGCGTGGACCTGTTAAATTATGACGAATGACCATTCGTGCAGAATCCGTCAATCCAAATCGATCCTTCACATTGTCAACCGCGTTCTCAGACACAGCAGTACCAAGGACCCAAACCCCTGTTGCCAAATCAACCATGTCATCATCAAAATCATCAAGAAGTTGTGATGCCAAAACAATTTGAACAGCTCTTTTACGTCCTTCACGAACATCTCGTACAATCTGACCACGTACAGCAGACGATGAACTTGTTCTATGGAACTCATCATAACAAAGACGTTTTGGTGTCTCTGCCAAATCTTGAAGACGCGCTTCATGGTACGCTTTGTATTTATCAGGAATCTGAGTCAACGCCTCAGGTCCCATCCACCAAGCGCGAACCAACGCATGACGGCCAAGCATGTACATAATAGCTGTTTGGCGGTCTGCCGTATCATCCCCTTGTGGACACACATCCATCAAATCAAGAGAACATACACGCGCATCGGTAATCTCAAACTTAGTAACAGATGCCAAGATTGGATATTCCTTAATACCTGATGTAACCATACGCTCGAACGCATTAATAACATTTTCCGTACCTGTACCAATCGTTGTTTGCTCCATCAAAGTTCTAATCTGTGGACGACGTGATGCCGTAATACAGTCACTCAAGACAGGAACAGCATGTCGCTGCGCCAAGTTCGCAATATGCGGGAGATCAAGGTCATGGAGTTTATCCACCACATCCCACCAATATGGATCTGTTGGAAGATGAATATTGTACTTACGGATAACATCATCAACTTCTGAATCAATACGAGGCAAGTATGGACGAGGCTCAGCATTCGCCTGCGTATCGTTTCTCCAACGATACATTTCATCAATCACGAAGCCAGCAAGTTGTTGTATACCATCATAGGCTTTATCATTACCTGGAGGCGTACAAATCAACGTTAGTAATTGTATCAAATAACTTCGCTCATCAGATAATGGGAAACGGCACCCTAATTGTGTATCAAATGGGTTAATCGCATAGTCTTGTGACATTTGAAGGCGATAATATGCAACTTCATGTGCACGAGATGGAGGCAACGCATCCTTAATCAAAGAAACAAGTCCCGCCGAAGACGGTCCAATATCAATAACCGCAACATATGGCAAACGGCTAAGACCTGGTGTTAAAATTGTTCCAAGGTTCAACGTGTTCATCAAAACAGATTTACCTCCCCCTGGTTGGGCGAAAATCAAATCAAACCATGTTGTTGTAAGGCTCGTTCCTGTTTGGTATGGCCAAACCTTCCCGTCTGGTGTCCGCAACATAATTGAACCCGTTGTAAATGGGCTTGACGGACGTTGCCATGGGATAAACTTCATCACATCATACATCGGAGCAATCGCCGCTGGCGCGGTTCCTGACGCATGAATTCCCATCGCAGATGACATGACACAATCAAGGGCATCCCCAGAAACTTCACTAACCTGACAATATCCCCAACTCTCAACCGCCTGCACAAGAATAGACAACCGTTCATCAAGAAGTCTTCTCTGTCCACGTGGAGCCCACGTTGCAAATGAAACCCGCAACTTAACAACTGGCTCCTTACGAGACATCGCCTCAAGCCCCTCAAGGGCATATTTAATCTGCTTATTCATGGCATTCGTTACACCAAATAACGTCGACATGAATGTTTGGAATGCCATAGCTTGCGCCCCACCACCTTCAATCATAAAGGAAATACGGTAAGGCACTTTTGCCTCAAACAATCTATTCAAAAGCTGTGGAAACGGAGACGGGTCCATAGGTGCCAAAACAATATCAGCCCCCGCCCATAGCAATTCCCCAAGCTGAACAACTTTATCATCAATAACACGAGAATCACCCACAGCCAATTGCGTCCGCAATGGTGGCCATAAAATATCAGACATGTCTGTATGACTAGTCGGCGCACGTGGAGGAATCATATCCCCAGGAACACACGCTTTCCACTGATCGTTTGCTTTCAATGGGTATAAATTATTTCGAACTGCGCTCAAAGCATCATGCACTTCCAGAAGCTTGCTCTGAATTCCCATTTCTTCTAAGCCACCAAGAACGGAGACAACCAAACTATTATGTCTAGTCCTCAAAATATCAAGTCCGATATGTGGGTTTTGGGCGTTAGGCGCATTAACCCACGGTTTTTTCTTTTCTTTCCCGATACGCTCCGACTCAGCTTTAGTAAGAATAGAAGGGCGTGTCCACAAAACAAAGTAACACTCTTCATAAGATAAAAACTTGGTTAAATGGCGAATCCGTTCTTCGAACAAATCTTCCATTTCCAAGCCTATATTTCTGGCTGTTATTTTAGACGGATTAATAAGACGTGTAAGCTCGGCCTCAATACGACCAGGATCACGCACAAAATAAACTTGCAACGCATGTCCTTGACGGTCAAAACGTGACCCAATTTTAATCGTTGCCGCTTTAATTATATGCTCATATTCCTGATCCCCAATAATCTGGCGACTTCCATCAACACGGACATACGAGACAAGTGAACCGTCCATAGTTGCAAGAGTGTGTTCATCATCTGCTGTTTCCAGATTGATAAACGTCTCTACAGACTGTTTTATCGCTATTTGAAAGGGGTTAATTAACTTCTCTAAAAACTTCATGGACCACTAATTTTATATAAATGTATGACAAAAAAACTTATCCGCTATTGTGCTCTAGATTCTTATAAAGATCAATCCAGTTATTAGGGATTTTCCCGCTAAAAGGGCCTTCTTTTGATCTCCAATAGGCAAGAATTTGTGGGAATTGATTAAACTCCAAATCTTGTTCCTTAATGATTCGTCGATCCAAGGGAAATAAACGCACACCATCAAGGCGTTTTCCACGTTCTGCATATTTCTTACGACTCACATAATCTCTGAGAACATTCGTTAAAACCGTAGGCTCATCTGTTCCAATACGCTCACGAACATCCGCACGACGCATCATCAATGTATCTAGAATTTTACGCGCTGTTTCTGACATCGGCCCTTGCGAGATACGGGCAACATATAACGCACGCGCAATATGGTGTAAATCTGCTTGGCTAATTTCTGGCAACCACAACAAAATACCAGAACGCATCTCAGCCACATCATCTAAGTAAAAACACTGATGGCAAAATATACACGCTGTTGCCAGGTTATTTTCTTTAGGTGGCGCTGATTGATCAATCAGCAATATATCTTGATATTTTTGTGACTTAAAACCACAACACTGACATGTATAATCATCACGCTCTAAAACTTTGCTTTTCAGAGAGGCATACTGGTCAGAATTCTTGTCAGATAAAAAGGCACTGCTCTTTTGAGCAATGCCGATTGTAATAGGTATCATTATCAATCCTTATTAGAATGACATCGCATTCAATGATGATTGACTAACTGCTGTCCCTGTACCGATTGTAGACAACGCTGCTTCTGAAAGAATTGGAATAGCGAACAGTCCACCACCAGCTGCTAAACGGATAGCACCGTTTTTAAGTGGCTCTTGTGTTGGGTTTTCCACGTGATCTTTAATTTTCATCACACCAAGAACCATCAACAGCATACCAAAGAGGTATGAAACAGCTGAGATCAATGTTGGGAAACTCGCAATAGAAGCAACCAAGTTACCAGCAATTGAGTTAAAGTTGTTACCACCGGCAGCAACAGCAGCAAATGCTGAGTTACTGAAGAGGATACTAGTTGCAAGTGTCGCACTTGCAACAACCATTGTGTTGTTAATTTTCTTAAACATAATATTTTCCTTTTTTAATATTTAAACGAAAGTTACAAAACTTAAACCGAATGTACTTTGGACAGCATTAATAACACTCCCCATATTTACAGCCAATGCTCCACCAATGATATGGGACATTGCAGCCATAAGAGATGCCTGACCGCTTCCTTCGGCGACCTCACGCAAAATGAATATACCACGAACAAATGCTATAAGTCCAATAAGAACCATAAAGCCAATGACCGAGCTAATCACAGACAAAATATGTCCGTCAACCGCCGCATCACCTGTCGAAGTAGATAAAACACTAAATGAATTCACACTTGTCAAACCGAATAGAGATCCTGTCGCAGCGCGCATAATTGTATCAATTGAAAATAGAAGCCCAGCCGTGATAAAGGTAAATATAGTTCCAATCCCACCAGGTCCCCTCGGTCCATCCTGGGCACTTTTGAGCAGACGACTAATACCAATCATCACAAGAATAATTCCTGCCAAATACCCAAAGGCAGAAATCAGCGCCATCATAGGCTGGAATATATCCAAAATTAAGAAGAAGAGCATCGCATCCAGACCACCCGCAGTTGGAACACCACTCACCATACCAGATGTAGTGCCAAGCCCCCCAGCAGCAGCACCACCAGTTAATGAATTTTTAACCGCAGTTGTCATGATAGGAAGTGCTAAAAACGCGCCACCAGCAACAAATCTTTTAACAGGCTCAGAAATCGTTGTTTGACGCGGGTCTTCAACATGCTCTCTCGTCTTAATTACGGCCATTGTTACAAGGAACAACCCTATAAGATACGAAACAGCAGCAAGAAGCGTTGGAAGCAACGCAGTACCAGCAATCAAATTACAGATAATGTCACCAAGCCCTGCAAAACCACCGAGGGCACAAGCAGCACCACCACCACCAAAACAAAGGGGAATACCAAAGATAGTGATACAACCACCACCACCAGCAAACGCTGCGCTACTATTAAAGAGGGATAAAACAAATACAGACACGAAAGCAGCCCAGTATTTTATAGAAAATAACTGCTTCATAACAACAATGTTGTTTTTCATGGTCTTCATATTATTTAATCCTCGCTATATAATAATTAAATCACATTTATGAGGCATTTTACAAACATTGAACTAAAATGAGATGTAATACCCTGATATAAAATATACTTTGAAAAGATTAATTAAATATTAAATGTGGCAAAAAAAGGGCAAATACTCGTAAATTAACGCTCAACAACAGAGGATAGTGTTCCCTTTACTTCCCACAAACCTTTATCATTAATACCAATAGAACGAATAGAGCCAAGGCTAGAAAGCACATCTCCAACCTTCACAGAAACAGTCCCATTTGAAGCATTAGACGAGAGCAGTGCTTTTCCTGGTTGCGCACTACGAATTACCCATGCAGGCGTCGCCTTTGCTTTTGGCTTCACAACTGGAGTGGAAGACACACTCTTATTAGATGTAGACTTCACAGCAGAGGACTTAGCAGAAACCCGCGTATCTCTTTTTAGTCTTTTAATATCATCTCTCAATTTTTTAACTTCACTACGTAACGCCGCAAGAGCTGCAGAATCATCGCCAGAAGAAGATTTTGTTGAATTATTTTGTGTCGTAGACCAATTTTCTAAGGTTGACAAACGATCTTCGAAAACATCCAAACGTGACAATGTTTTTGGGTCTTCTAATGAATTTGTAATAACACTAACAGGTGCAATAATCTTACGTTTTGCAACTTCTGGGGCATCTACAACCATGGCAGGATCAGCCACAGAAACACTATCTTGCACATCGCTTATATCCAACATACCTGTCATATCCATAACATCGACAGAATTATCTGTAATAGTAACATCTGGCGTTACAACATCACTCTCATTTGAAAAGTCATTAAAGAAATCATTTTGGTTTTCCGCAGGTGACATAATATCATTTGCAACAACAGCGCCCATATCTTCAATACGGTTCACGTTGGCTGCTATAATTTTCGCAGAATCAACCTCTACAGCAACATCTCCTGGCTGTTGATCCGTAGTAGCTGTAGCCGTTTGTTGAACGGGTACAGCTGGCGCACCGCCGCCCATAAACTGCATGGCAACAAACCCACCACCAAGCAAAACAACGATCGCAATAATGGCCATAAACATAAAAGAACTTTTCTTCTTGGGAGCCGTCGTATCGTCTTCAGAACCTTCCGCATCATCAAACTCGTCTTCAAATTCATCCTCGAACTCATCTTCAAATTCATCGTCAAACTGACTATCATACATATCAACCATACCAAAAGTCCTAATTTATATTTTTATTGAATAGACATCACAACGCTGTTCGCAGCATTCGACGTATTAATAGCAACATTCGCTGCATTCATACTAGCAGCCGCAGCACCCGATACAGGAGCAACACTTACTTCTGGAGCCTCAAAAACAGGAGCAAGGAAAAGAATACCAATTGGCGTTCCTGCGCGGACCTTAACCATAGTCTCAACATCCGCACCCTCATCCTGAATAATTTCAGCAACAATATTTGCAGCGGATTCAAACGCTTTTCCAAGCTCTTCTTCAGTATTCAGCCCCTCTGTTGTCTCTGTTACAGTTTCACCTTCAACACTCACTGTAGTTCCAGCTGTTTCTGCAATAGCACTTCCAAGGCCTTCAATAAATCCAGCAGCAGCAGGAAGAATAACTCGTCTAAACCATCTACGATCCACATCAGTCACAACAGCTGGCAAGGTTGTTTCAGGATCAAGAACAATCGCATTAATCTGATATGACTTGCCATCTTTAACAGCCGTTGTAAATTCAATTACAAGGTACTCTTCTTCTTTAGAGAACGTCCCAAGAAGACGCGCTCCAGCCAAAGGACCAGTCACCAATTCAGCAAGAACAGGACCATCAACATCAGAATTTGCTTCTGTCAGTGTTTGAGCATATTCAATCGTTGTTGCAGCAATAATCTGAACAGCAGGCGCCTCCGTAACTGGGGCAAACTGACCATTTGCAAGAGGATCACCAACACCCAGCGCAACAGGCACTTCATCTTCAATTAAAGTAATTTTCATTTCTGACATCGGCTTAATTTCATTCGACAATGCAATATCCACCATTTGCGTCGACATTGCCTCCGCCAACTGTGTTAACGCGGCTTGACGTGCCGCATCTCTTCTTTGTTGGGCCTCAGCGTTATCCTGAAAAACTAAATTTGATTGTTGAAATCTTTCTTGTTGGACACGTTCATTTTGAATCGCTTTCCATGTTTCCAATGGATCAACAGCCTCAGCATCAATCGCCATTTCGTTCATTTTATCTTGGGAAGGCGCAATTGGCACAGGAATAAAGCTCGTTTGCCCATCTTCTGCCAAATTACGCTGGTCTTCATTAAGCGTCTCAAGAGCCTCCACCATATTAGGGTCAAGCTCTTCCGTTCCCACCTCTTGCTTCACAGTAGAACCACCACGAACAACAGACCCAGCCAGCTCCTCATCAGAACCACCAAACATTAAAATAACAATAATAATAAGAAGAACAGCGCCCCCTATGATTGCAATCTTAGGCAGACCCTTCTTCTCTTTTGGTTGACCTTCACCAAAATCATCAAAGGAATCTTCGAAATCAACATCTTGATCTTCTTCGTGAATCTCATCCATCATATTACAAACCATCAACAGCCTCTTTCTTTTTCAAATACGCTCTTATAATACGTCCATTTTCGGAAAGAAGAAGAACAGGCGCCTCCCCAGTTTGATACACTGTCGTACCATCTGAAGATTTAACTGATGCCGACCAACCTGGGGACAACAAAGCATGTGGAGTTCTAACATATGTAGAACCATCCAATGCATAAGCAGAGGTTCTTGAATCTACACCTGATACAACAAGTCTTTCAGCCGCTTGAGGAATAACTCCCGTCAATATTGCCGTCATATCTTTGCTTCCAGCAACTGTTGATATCGGTGTTGCAACCAATGGTGGTAAAGCTTCTGGTCCCAAATCAGGGATACGAAGATCTGCACGATAATGCACTTCCTCACGATCAGTTTTAAACGTCAAGATGACAGGTGTTTTCAAATCGACAAGGCGCACAGAAATATTCCCTCCACCAAAGTCTGATAATGGCGTTACACGAATAACATTGGAACTGTCTTCTGGTTGCAATATTTCATATTCACCCGCCCAACCAATATCTTGTACTGGCCAACGCTCACCCGTTACATCAATAAAATTCAATGTTGTCACAAAACCAACAGCCGTTTTAATCTCTATTGGCTTCACACCAGGATCAAGAGAAACCGTTTCAATAATAATTTTAGGCTCTGGCGCTGTATAAATAGGCGTCTGGATAGCATTTTGTGTATCATCATATTTGCGTAAAAACTCACGGATTTGATCCGTCGATAATGGCATAGAACCTGTTAAAGCCGCATCGAAGGCTTCTTCAGAAAGAGGTATTTCTTCTGGCTCTACTTGTGGCAAACTACTTTGTTGTGGAAGCTCCATACCAGGTTGCCCTTTCACAGGAACACGCTCACCCTGAGGCGACACAACTTCTTGCAAAATAGAATCAAAACTCTGGTAGGCCTGACCAGTCGGAGGAGGTGGCGCGCCTGCCGTCTGAGCAAAAGCTGCCGTAGAAGACAGCGCCGCCACAGCGCAAAAAGATAAGAAAGAAAAACGCTTAAACATATATATACCTACTTAAATAAACCACTTTCAAATTTTGTTAAAAACAACGATTACTGCAACCACTGTTCTATACCTACACCATGCGCATTCTCAAGCTTTGGAACACGTACTATCTTCAATCTCACAGTCGGCGAATCTGACCGAACTTTAGACCCCGCCTTATATGTAATATTCATCGGAACCTCAACAATCCACTCATAACGACCATTCACAATACCTTCTTGAACAACCACAGGGGCGCTTCTTGGTGCAGCCGTTACAACTTGTTGGTTTGCTTCAACGGTCTCCATAATACCCGATCTCTCAAGCGCCTCTGTAAACTTCGCCCAACCTGGCCGCGTAAAGAATCGTGAAGATTCTTGAAGACGCTTTCTGTAATCATGGAAACCAAATGTCATTGTTTGCGCCAACGCCTGTGCAGACCATGACATCAAAGCTGGTGTACTAAGGTTTGGCTCTGATAAAGCAGACATCTTAACCAAACGACCATCTTCCGTCGTCGCGAAATAAACATGTTCAACCTTTTGACTTTTCACCATCCAGAATACAGTTCCCGCCAAGACCAACAACACAAACGCCTGCAAAACCGCAACGAACTTGATCAGACGATAACCATCTCGGTAAAAGTTATTACGAAGAACAACAGCCTCTAACCCCTTTGTTGCCGCTGGCGGTTTTGGGGGCATCGCTCCCTTCTTACCTTTTTTCTTAGCAACAGGCTTCTTTGCAACCTGCTTCGCCGCAGGCTCTTCTGGGGCCACAGTTTCTTTTGGAGTTTCCATCGCTGGAGGCGTCTCCATCGCAACAGGGGCAACCGGTGGCGTCACAGCTTCTACAACAGCGACAGCAGGTGTGGTCGCAACAGGCGTTGCAACCGGTGGCGCACTTGCTTGTCCTTCCTGAGGCTGAGCTTGGGGCTGAGCTTGAGGTTTGGATTGCGGAGTCGTACTTAGATTTTCTTCTGGCTTACTCATTTGAACATTCTAAAATATAGAGTGGGTTATAACAGATATACTGTATTATTAGATAGAAAGAATGACAAGCCCAAGTTTTGCAATATACGCATCACTCCAGACAAATTCTTTCTTTTTACAAATTATAGGCCTCCGAAACTCACTTGAGAATTCCAAAAACGCTCTAACATTTTTAATGTATCGCTTGTTTCCTTCAAACGCTCATCTGAAAGCGCCGTACCCGCAAGGTTTTCTTCATGTGTTTTGAACATTGTGTCGATAACACCGTGAAGCGCCATACCTTTTTCGGTCAACTTAACACGAATAGAACGCTTGTCATGAACCGAACGCGCTTGATCCAAGTAACCATTCTCAACCATTTTCTTCACATTATAAGACACATTAGAACCAAGGTAATAGCCACGAAGCGTTAACTCCCCAACCGTCAGCTCATCATGTCCGATACTGTGTAAAATCATTGTTTGAACATTGTTGATATCTTGAGTATTTGACCTATCCAGCTCAACCTTTACAACGTCAAGAAAGTAACGATGTAGGCGCTCAATTAACTGAATCGCTTCATAATAAGGGGTTGTCACAAATCTTCTCCATTCGGGTTATAAATTATTTTTGCTACATATCCATTTAGATTAATAGAGTTGCCTTATAATGACAACTGGATTACATCATATCATACTGCTTATGAAGGAAAAGTAAAAACTTGGTTTTCACAAAAGCAGAAGAAAATAAAATTCAAGAAGGGGAACAATGATGACATCGACGCGCTACATTCCAGAGACAAGACTAAGACGTCTAAGACAAACCCCAACCTTGCGGGACATGGTGAGAGAGACACATCTTTCAACACATGACCTCATTCTTCCTATCTTTGTCGATGAAGGAATCTCCGAACGACAACCCATTAAATCTATGCCTGGCGTATTTCGTGAAACCGAAGAAAGCCTCACTCAGTTTTTAAAAGATAGTGAAAAAAATGGCGTTAAAAGCTTCATTCTCTTTGGGGTATCCCATCATAAAGATGACGAAGGCACCGACTCCATGAAAAAAGGAGGGCTCTTAGATCGCATGATTTCACGCGCCAAAGATGCCGTACCCGACAGCCTCGTCATTGGCGATGTCTGTTTTTGTGAATATACAGATCACGGACATTGTGGACCAATTGCCGAAAATGGTGATGTTGACAATGATGCAACGCTTGAAAATATTGCAAAACAAGCCATCATTGCCGCCGAAGCAGGGGCAGACATCATCGCACCATCGGGCATGATGGACGGGCAAGTTGGGGCTATCCGCGCAGCACTTGATGAAAGTAGCCTTGGAAATGTGCCCATCATGGCCTACGCCGCGAAATTCGCCTCAACATATTATGGGCCCTTCCGTGATGCTGCTGGATGCGCCCTTGGAAAATATGAACATGTTGCAAAAGACCGTAAAACATATCAAATGGACCCCGCCAACGCTGAAGAAGCCATGCGTGAAACCGAACAAGACATTCTTGAAGGCGCAGATATGGTCATGGTAAAACCGGGGCTTGCTTACTTAGACATACTATACCGTGTGAAAAGCACGTTCAAAATGCCAACGTTCGCGTATAATGTCAGCGGTGAATATGCCATGCTCAAGGCCGCAAGTGCCAACGGCTGGATCGATTATGAAACAACAATGATGGAAACACTTCTGTCCTTTAAGCGCGCGGGCGCAGATGGGATTTTAACATACTCTGCAAATGATGCCGCAAAGATTCTAAACGACCGTTAAAATGGTGGCTTGAGGTAAATTAGCAAATACAGTATCTTATAGATCAGGTGCTATTTAATCGGCATAATACTTACACGACTTAAGGACTCCCAATAACATGAAATTTTTAGGTATTTTTCTAGTTCTTCTATGCACAAGTGGCGGCTTTGTAATGGCTGCCCACTTTAATATGACCCTGATTTCAGGGGTTATGCGCAGCATGTTTCTACCAGCGCTCCCTGGGGAACTTGTTATTATTCTAGGAATTGCGATCAGCTCATTTTTAATCGCAAACACCCCCGATCAAGTTAAATTCACCCTGAAATCTTTTAGAGCGCTCAAGCAACCACTCGCACACTCAAAAGACGACTATCTTCAAATGCTCGGACTTTTATACTCAATCTTCAAGCTCGCACGAACGAAGGGCTGGTTGGCAATGGAACAACATATTGAAGACCCAGAAAATAGTGAGCTTTTTAACCAGTTCCCTAAATTTTCCCGAAACCATGAAGCTGTTCTTTTTGTCTGTGATTATCTAAGAATTATTTCACTCGGCAATGAAAACCCCCATGAATTAGAGGCTTTGATGGATCTGGAAATCGAAACTATCGAACACCACCATTCACAGCCAGGGCATGCCCTACAAACGCTTGCAGACAGCTTACCTGCACTCGGTATTGTTGCCGCTGTGCTTGGGATCATCAAAACAATGGCCTCTATCGCGGAGCCACCTGAGGTTCTTGGGAAGCTCATCGGTGCCGCGCTTACAGGTACCTTCTTAGGCGTGTGGCTTGGATATGCATTTGTATCACCAATTGCACTTGCTATATTAGGTCGCGCAGAATCAGAAGTTATGTATTACAAATCTATTAAGGTTGGTATCCTTGCATATCTTCAAGGGGCGGCGCCACAAGTGTCTATTGAATTTGCACGGAAGCTTCTTCCTTCGAGTGTTCAGCCTGAATTCCTCGAGCTTGAGGACTACGTGAACCAACTCCCATCTCCTTTATAGAGAGAAGAAAAGCACGACATGGCAAGCAACAAGTCAGATAAAAATGCGCAACCCATCATTATAAAACGGGTTAAGAAAAGTGCCGCAGCACATCATGGTGGCGCGTGGAAAGTTGCATATGCGGATTTTGTAACCGCAATGATGGCGCTATTTTTATTGCTATGGCTTTTGAACGTTACAACGGATGAACAAAAGGCCGAGCTTGCCGCCTTCTTTATCGACCCCACACACCCGAAAGTTTCAAAAGTAGAATCAGGAGCCGATGGCGTACTGGGTGGAACATCTATTTCCAAAGTTGGCGCGATGAGTGAAATGCTCACACCTCCCGTCCCACCTCTTTCACGCACCGAGCAACAAACGAACGCAAGCGACAGAGATCTAAAACACGTCAATGCCAATCAGTTTGAAAAACTCAAAGCGGAGCAAGAAGAAAAAGACTTCATGGAGGCAAGTGAAAAACTACAACAAGCTATCCGTAACGATCCCGAACTTAAAGAACTGTCAAAAAACCTACTGGTCGATATGACAAGCGAAGGTTTACGTATTCAAATCGTCGATCAACAAGGAAAGCCAATGTTCGCATCAGGAAGTGCGAAGATGTTTGATAAGACACAAAAGCTTATGACCCTTGTCGCAAAAATTGTAAAAACAATGTCCAATGACATTTCCATTCGTGGACATACTGACGGAAAACCTTTCCGCGGCAATGGTGGCTATACAAACTGGGAGCTTTCCGCAGACCGTGCGAACGCATCACGTCGCGCACTAGTTGCCAATGGTGTGCCCATGTCTAAAATTGCCAACGTTGTTGGAAAATCCGACACAGATCACCTTAATAAAGATAATCCACTTGATAGCAAAAACCGGCGCATCAGTATTATTATCCTTAAAGAATCCATCACAAATGGGTCTGGCGGAGGTGTGAACACAAATAACAACGCACCAAAAAAGCCTAAGAACTATCAAAGATCTCGTGGAAGCGTTCAATTCCCTTAATTTTAATCTTATCGTGATTTATTCTTTACTTTCGACATAAACTCCCTATAAGTACACTGCAAATTCAATAGCTACTAACGATAGGATTTGCAGCATGGGACTTCTTCAAAAAAACATAAGAGACGGTTTAACATTTGACGATGTATTGTTGCTGCCAGCGGCATCTAACATCCATCCAAATGACGCAAACACGACAACGCGCCTGACCAAGTCTATCAATCTAAACATTCCTATTCTATCCTCTGCAATGGATACCGTAACCGAAGCTGACATGGCAATTGCTATGGCACAAAACGGCGGACTAGGTATTCTGCACCGTAACATGGATGTTGATATTCAAGCGGCGCTTGTTCGAAAAGTAAAACGTTTTGAATCAGGCATGGTGCTCGAACCCATCACAATAAGTCCTGATGCGACATTGGAAAATGCATTTGATCTTATGCACAAAAACAGAATATCAAGCATTCCTGTCACAGAAAAAGATGGCAAACTTGTTGGGATCTTAACCAACCGTGATGTCCGCTTTGCTGAAAACCCAGATACACCTGTTAAAGAATTAATGACCTCAGAAAATCTAGTAACGGTTAAAAAGGACATAACAAAAGAAGACGCTAAAAAAATTCTTCATAAGCACCGCATTGAAAAACTTCTTATCGTTGATGATGCTTTCAATTGCATTGGTTTGATGACGGTAAAAGATATTGAAAAATCCCGCCTCTTTCCAAACGCAAGCAAAGACTCAAAAGGTCGCCTTCTTGTTGGTGCCGCGGTTGGAACAGGCATGAGCGCATATGAACGTGCCGAAGCAATGGTCGAAGCAGGGCTTGATGTCCTTGTTGTAGATACGGCTCACGGTCACTCACAAAATGTGTTGGATACGGTCAAAGCTGTCCGTGCACTTGATACCAAACACCTTCAAATCATCGGCGGAAACATTGCTACAGGCGATGCGGCAAAGGCCCTCATTGATGCGGGTGCTGATGCCGTCAAAGTCGGCATTGGACCAGGCTCTATCTGTACAACACGTATTGTTGCAGGTGTTGGTGTTCCACAACTCACTGCCATCCAAGATGTTGCCCTCGCTTGTAGAAAATCTGGCATTCCAGTCATTGCTGACGGTGGCATTAAATACTCTGGTGATTTTGCAAAAGCCATCGCCGCGGGTGCAGACTCCGTAATGCTTGGTTCAATGTTCGCAGGAACTGACGAAGCTCCGGGTGAAGTTATTCTCTACCAAGGTCGCTCATACAAAACATATCGTGGAATGGGCTCTGTTGGAGCAATGACACGTGGATCTGCCGATCGTTACTTCCAAGGTAATGTCACAGATTCTCAAAAACTTGTGCCTGAGGGCATCGAAGGACGTGTCGCATGTAAAGGCTCTATCAGCAACGTTGTGCATCAATTGGTTGGTGGACTACGTGCTGCAATGGGCTACACAGGGTGTTCAACAATTGAAGAAATGAAAACAAAAACTGAGTTCATGAAAATGTCCTCTGCTGGATACCGCGAAAGCCATGTCCATGATGTAACCATCACGGCAGAAGCCCCTAACTACAGAACTGAAAGCTAAAACATGTCTCTGCTGATTGCCCCTGCTTCCGAGGAAGAGGTCGCAATTCTTGCGGTTCTTCACGTTGAAGGCTGGCACTCTGCCTATGCAGGCGCAGTTGATCAAGATTTCTTAAACTCAATGTCTGTCCATGAACGTGAAATTGGCTGGGAGAAGTGGTTATCAAACCCTGACATCAACGCCGCCATCGCCTATGTACAAGATCATCCTGTTGGCTTTGTGTCCTACAGCAAGGTTGAAACCATGCCCCCTGGACAATCAACCATACGCCCACAATACACCTCTGAAATATTGGCAATCTACATCCTTCCTGATTACTGGAAGCAAGGGGTCGGGAAGGCACTCATGTCTTATGCCGCCGAGAAGTTAAAAGATAACCGACAATCTGGGGTTTGCCTCTGGGTGCTGGATAAGAATAAGAACGCCTGTAGCTTTTACGAGAAAATGGGCGGGCAACGAATCGGCAAACATATGATTGAGATCGGGCCCTCAAAAGTAAAAGAAGTGTGCTATGGTTGGCGCAATCTAAAAGACCTTATAAAGTGACAAGGATAGTATGATGAGCACGACACCAAACCCTGTATCCCCACAACATTCAATTATTTCGACAAACCCATCCAGAAACTATGAAGTTTTGGGCGATGTTGAAATGTCTTCACCTGAAGAAGTTCAGGCCAAAGTACGTGCGGCAAAGGATGCCTTTCCTACATGGTCTGCGCTTACGGTAAAAGAACGCCTCGTCTACGCACAAAATCTCCGCGATCTCTATGTAGAAAACAGAGAAAAAATTGCAACACTCCAAACCCAAGAAATGGGTATGCCCATCACACAAGGCTATCTTAATACTGATCGCGCCATCGCCTATATGGATTGGTCTTTGGAGAATGCTGAAAAGTCTTTATCTCCTTCTGTGACGTTTGAAACAGACACAGAAATAAACCATGTCCATCATGTGCCTTATGGCGTGGTGGCCGCCATTTCGCCGTGGAATGTTCCTGCAAATAATGTGATTTGGGCAGTTTTCCAAAGCCTGATCGCGGGAAACACTGTTGTTTTTAAAAACTCAG
>JAESUK010000032.1 GCA_016763095.1 Alphaproteobacteria bacterium | reverse complement strand
GATCATCAGGAGTAGTAGGGAGGGCGTTTTGGGGCATTTCTTAGGTTTTCCTTATATGTGTAAGCTTTTCGTATCATTAGATAAAATGCAACCTAATCTAAAGAATTTGTAAATATTTGTTCTGTATAAGATAATGGTAGAACAAAACAACAAGGATTTTTTTATGGGCGGTATTACATGTTTAGCGGGATCAGGAAAGGCTCTAGGAGGATTGCCTGTAGACTATGCAAACAAAATAAGTACGCAACATTCACCGTCTGTAAGTCCTACGACGGACTTTTGTAAAGTGAACGGCGGAAACTCTGCATTTGATGTGAGTATGAATGTGAGTAGGGATGCGGGTATGGAGGTAACTGTATGACTAGGAATATAGATTTATGCGAATTGCCAGATGGAACGCTTATGATTGTTACAGATCAGAGATTGCCAGCAGATGCGCAGCGTATTGAGTATTACAAGGATCAAAAGCTTATGATGTTGGTATATGATTTGAAAGATCATGAAGGTGATTTGATGAGTTATGAACTGCCAGAAGAAGCGATGCGTAAAGTTATGAGAGCGCGTAAGATTTTAGTCGTGGCGTATGCGAATGATAATAGGGATCCAGACCAGTTCCGTGTCCCACTTATCCAGATTGGCATATAGGCGATAGCCCAAAAACTATTAAATATTGAAATGAAGAGGCTTCGGCCTCTTTTTTTATGTCTGCTTTTTATTTCGGGCAAAAAAGAACCACCGAAACACGAGGTATCGGTGGCTAAGTTTAAATGTGGGGAAATTCTGTACTACATATTATGTATATACAGAACTTACAGTGCTATTTATAGACATAATTAAAATAATGTCAAGTATAAATTATGGAAAACATAACTTGATAATTTATCAACTTCTTTTGTGTATATGTGCTCTTGCGCAAAAGCTTGTAAAACACTATTAAAATAGAGGCTTATAGATAAGGATACTGAAAAATGAATATGCCCAAGATATTTTGCGCGGTTGATACAGATGAAATAGAGCATGCGAAGACTTTGATCCGCATACTTTCTGAAACAGGAATAGGAATTAAGCTTGGTCTTGAGTTCTTTAACCATTTCGGTCCTGATGGGATCGAGGATGCTATGAGCGTTGCTCCAGATAGTCCTCTTTTCCTTGATCTGAAGTTCCATGATATTCCAAATACAGTCGCGGGAGCCATTCGTGCAACATCGCATCGTTTAAAGCCTGCGTATCTTAATGTGCATGCTGCAGGTGGTTTGGAAATGATGACACAGGCCAAGGCGGCGTGTTATGGGGAGAGCAAATTATTGGCCGTGACCGTTCTTACAAGCCTTGACGATATTGCGCTTCTGCAGGTGGGACAACAAGCACCCGCGACTGTTCAGGTGGAAACGCTCGCAAAGCTTACACAGCAAGCTGGATTAGACGGTGTGGTGTGTTCTTCGAAGGAAATAGAGGTTCTTCGTACAGCATGTGGCGATGATTTTGTATTGATGACCCCCGGTATTCGTCCAGCGGGTGCATCAATGGATGATCAAAAACGTGTGATGACACCGAAATGTGCGCTTGATCTTGGGGCAACACATCTTGTGATTGGTCGCCCGATCACGAAAGCGGATGATCCGAAACAAGCCGTACATGAGATATTGGAGTCGTTATGAGTTTAGTCAAAATATGTGGTCTTAAAGATGAGGTTTCTGTCAAAGCTGCAGTAAATGGTGGCGCAAGCTTTATTGGGTTTGTGTTTTTTGAAAATTCACCACGCTCAATTGAAATTGAAGAGGCGGCTAAGCTTGCACGCGGTATTCCAGATGTCACAGAAATTGTTGGGCTATTTGTTGACCCTACGAATGATGAAATCCAAAAGGTTTTATCACGTGTGCCACTCAGTATGTTGCAATTGCATGGGTTAGAATCTCCTAAGCGCGTGCTTGAGATTAAGGGAAAGTTCAATATTCCTGTGATCAAGGCCATTCCTGTTGCGGAGCCATCAGATTTGGACTATATCGCGTCCTATAAAAATGCTGCGGATTGGTTGTTGTTTGATACCAAAATGGCAGATGGCACATCAGGTGGTGCAGGCGTAGCGTTTGATTGGTCCGTGCTTGCAGGATTGCGTACAATGATTCCATGGTTTCTGGCAGGGGGCTTAACGCCTGAAAATGTAAAGGGTGCGATTGAAATGGTCAATGCACCCCGCCGTGGATGTTTCGAGTGGTGTTGAGTGTGAGCGTGGAATTAAAGACCCTCAGTTAATTAAACAGTTTTTGAAACAGGCTCAATAAGAGAGTACAAGTTAGTTAGTTAGTTAGTTAGAAAAGAGAAGTTATGAGTATGGATTCAAAATTTTTAGAAATTCTCGTTTGTCCAAAAACGAAAGAACCTTTGCGTTATGATGCGGAGGCACAAGAGCTTATCTCTGATCGTGCTGGGCTTGCTTATCCAATCCGTGATGGTATTCCTATTATGTTGCCTGAAGAGGCGCGTAAGTTGGATGGTTCAGAGAAGAAGAAATAGACTATGGTTAATATAGGGCTTGTATACTCTACGTTTGCAACGCAAGAAGATGCGAAAAGTGTGCTCAAAAATTTAATGCGTGAGGAATTGGCAACATGTGGAAATATTTTTACTCCGCATATAGCTATTTACCCTTCTTGGAAAGGTGATGTGTGTGAAGAACAGGAAGTTGCTGTTCTCTTTAAAACATCTCAACAAAATCTCGAGGGTATGATCTCAAAACTACGGGAGATTCATCCGTATGAACTCCCATGTATATTGGAACTTAGTGCTAAGTCTTTGCCAGATTACGGACAGTGGCTTATCGAAAATTAAGCCGCGTCTTCTGCTTTTTCCACGGGCTTGTTCTCAGATTGATCCTCAGGTTTTTCTTCAGACTTAATTTCTGGCTTATCTACTTTTTTATTTTCGCCTTGTCCACTTTCTTTTTCAGTGTAAGTCACACGTTCCAAAACAGCAGTAAAGAAACCGTCTGTGTTGTGTTTGTATGGGCTTAGGCGCATGTAGTCACCGTCACAAGGGCATTCGAGATCATCTGGCCAAGCTTGCGCAATTGGGAGCAATTTATAATCACTGTTGCGTGCCAAGAAGGCTTCGACTTGGTTTTCATTTTCTTCTTCGAACAAAGAGCATGTTGCGTAGATTAAACGTCCGCCAACTTTCAGAGTATGTGCCACTTTGTCCATGATTTCAGCCTGGACAGGGAGAAGCTCTTCCACAGTTGGTCCGTATGTAAACCAACGCATGTCTGGGTTTCTGCGCCATGTTCCAGACCCTGAACATGGAACGTCCAAGATTACGCGATCAAACGTACCCTTTTGACGACGTATCCATTTACGGTTTTTAACATCGCTTAGAGGACGAATTTCAATTGAGTCATGAATGTAAGCACGTTTAAAGCGTGGCTTGGATTTGTTCAAACGTCTTTCGTCCAGATCCATCGCCACGATGCGTCCTTTTTTATTCATTGTACATGCAATTGCGAGTGTTTTACCACCACCACCAGCACAGTAATCAATGACTTGCATACCCGGCTTTGCATTTACAGCAAGGGCAATCATTTGTGAACCTTCATCTTGAATGTCGATGAAACCTTTTGAGAAAGCCTTAGTTTTGGACAGGAATGTTTTCTTTGTCAGGCGCATACCCCAAGGAGAATACGGTGTGATTGTTACTTCGACTTCGTCTTTGGCAAGTGAGGCCTGCGCATTTTCACGTGAGATCATGCCAATGTTGGTACGAATATCAAGCGGGGCAGATGTCATCATCGCTTGTAGTTCTTTTTTGAAATCTTTTCCGAATAGTTTTTTCAATTGATCTATTTGATCTTCTGGGCATTCAAGGGCAACATGGTCAGGCATGTCTGGGTGATCAACATGGTTTCCGTTTACTTTGTTTACGAAAGCAATTTCATCATCACTCAGCTTTTCTGCGCCATAGTTTGAGCCGTCAAATACTTTAGAAACTTCTTTAAACTTACGTTCATCCAACAAACACACAGATGCGAGTACGAAATTACGAACAGTCACTTCCATTTTGTTTTTTGTAAGCCACCATTCAAGGCGTGCTTTGTGACGTACGATTTCATAAACACGATCCGCAACTGCCGCGCGATCTTTAGAGCCGATATAACGACGTCCACGCATGTAGTCACCAACAATTGTATCGAGGGGCATACGTCCTTCTGAGAGACGGTCGATGATTTCGATAGAGGCTTGTATCCGTGCTGATGGTGTCATGGTAGTCTTCGCCTTTGTATATTTGTGCGTTGTTATTGCGTCACTCGCGTAGCTCTACTACGCGTCATTCCTTATGCCGAGCACAAAAATAAAATGCTGTGACTATTCGCATGTTTCAAAATAATTACTTCTTGCCTTGTATAAAAATAAAGCTGAGTAGTAACTTTTTAAGTTGCGTAGGTTTACTATGCTTTTCTCGAAATGACTAGTAAAAATAAAATGGGGTGACTATGGCTTACTGTTTCTCTGTGGCGATTACTTTAATCTGTGTTACGTCTTCAAAGCCATAAGTTCCATTTTCGCGCCCCATTCCAGAGTGTTTTACACCGCCGAATGGATTTTCTGGGCGAGAATAGGCGGTTTGATTTACTTTGATCATTCCAGATTGGATGTAGTTTGTTGCGCGGGTCACAATGTTTTTGTCCTGTGTGAAGATGGTTGCACCCAAGCCGTAGGGTGTGTCATTGGCTTTTTCAATGGCTTCTTC
>JAESUK010000031.1 GCA_016763095.1 Alphaproteobacteria bacterium | reverse complement strand
GTGGAATAGGATCACCCTTTGTTTTTACGGTCGCACGGTTCTTAATATCAATTGTCCATTTAGGAAGGTTTAGATTACCCGTTACATCAAAGCGTGCCCTTGGGCCATCCAGTGTTACAGGGTTAAAGTTCACAATCCCTTTTGTGATATCAAATTTTGCATCCAGCGTATCAAACTGAGTTTTTCCTTTATAGAGCGCGCCAGAGATGTCCGACAAACTGTTGATGCCTTTGAAGTCTCCATTCATCGCACGGACAAAGTTTGTGATATCAACGCCGTTGATAATAATCCGTTCCCCCTTAATAGTTGCAACACCTGTTAAGTTGGCAACCAAGGATGCCATTGATGTTCCGCCTGTTGAAATGTTTTCAGATGCTTTAACAATCGCGCCCGTAATCATGTTTGAGTTTTTACCCTTAACAGCGCTGTATAATGATTGTGCATTAACGTTTTGGATATCTGCCGTCAATTTCACGCTTGAGAATCCACGCCCATTCTGCCCTGCAACAGCTTTTCCAGAGACCAATGCCGTTCCGTTAAACATGTCCGCTTTAAGTGCAGAAATTTCAAGCACACCATCTTTGACAGAGAAATCCAATTCAGGATTATTAAACACCCATTTATTCTGTACGAGTTTTTTTGCCTTAATATCGAGATCAGCGGTAAAGGCGCTTAACCATTTTGTATCAATTGTCTCATGCGACCATTTGCTACCCTTTGCTTTTGATCCACGTGCCCCGCCTGTTGAAGATTTAGCACTTCCGCCTGATGATTTTGTTTTGGGAAGGACCACCGTGCCAAGCGCAAGTTTTCCTGACAAAGAAGGTACTGTTCCGCCTGTGTTGACTGCAAAGCTTCCGCTTTCAATCGGAAGTAAACCAAGCTTACCTTTGATGGAGGTGATGTTGATTGTGTCACCAGATTGGTTCAACGCCAATTTTAGATCAAGAGGTTTTTGCCATGCACGATCCATTGAGAAATCAGATTGTGCAATTTTTACTGCGTGCACAAAGTTTGCATGTTGGATACGCAAGCTCAAACCACTTAGAGTACGTGCGCCCATTGGGTCTTTTGCATTTCCGCTCGCCGTTAAAGACAATCCTTTGTTTCGTATTTTGGCAGAGAATCCCATATTTGTGAGAGAGCCATTTATCGCACCATCAACTTCAAGTGCGCCTATTTTTTCTGTATACGCCTCACGCGAAATATTTAGAGAAGATAGAAGTGCATCAGCGTCAGATGTTTTTATAGATACTTTAATATCTAGACCAGTTAACTTCACCGTATCGGCAATCTTACCCTTGAGCGCAATATTTGTCCCATGATCCGCATTTAAGGAAATATTCTTGATCGTGATCGCGTTTTGCATAGTTGCGAGATCAATCTTTACATTTTTGTATGTTTTTCCTTCATAGGTCAACGCTCCAATATTTGCGACAATTTTCGCCTTTACAGGGATTGAGAAACCAAGAGATTTTGAAGATGTTTTTGCTTTTGAAGAAGTCTTCTTTGAAGTTTTACTTGAACTTCCTGTTTTAACTCCACCTTTCTCCGCCAATTTCATCCATTCATCAGCGTTGATACTATCCGCCGTTAAAGACAAACTCATGCCCCCTGCGAAACGATAAGTACCTTTTCCTTTGAGTGAACTTCCACGAATAACAAGCTCGTAACTAGGAATAGAAACAGACTTTTCCTTCATAATGATACTGGCTTTTGCCGTCGCCCCAGACAACACAGAGCCTATTATCCCTTGTCCTGAGGACTTTGTAGTTTCTCTTATGTCCAGTGTGATTTTTTCAGGTGCGCTTGTTATATCGCCCTCAAATTTAAGCCCCGCAATGTTTGCTTTAAGACCATCAATCGCCACGCTTTTATTTGCATACTCAATCTTACCAGATGCGCCAAAAGGTCCTGTTGCTTGACCACCAACATATTTGGAGACATCAGATCCTTTAAAAGAAAATGCGCCAAAAGCTTCTTGGGACTCACTATTGATTTGACCATTAAACGAGGCAACAGCATCGCCACCATCAAGCGCCACAGCCAATTCCACAGGAATTTTAGTCATGTCATCTATTGAAACAACTTTCCCTGATATATCATAATCTTGTCCATTATATTGAAAAGAAAAATCACCATCAAAAGGTCCCGTTAAGCTTTTTATAGACGCATCAATGTTGATTGCTTCAATCTTGTGTTGATCGCCTGTCTTTGCGTTTTTAAAGTTAAGAGCACCATCCGTTATTGTTAAATCATCAATTGAAAAATCATTAAGGGCTGATTTTTTCAGCGAGCGGGACTCCACGGGGGTCACTATGGCTTCAGTTTTTGTGCTCATCTCAGCATCACTGACAGGCACAGCCTCAGTTGTGCCTAAAACATCGTTTTCCCAATTTCCTTTGCCATTTTTATCAATGGTGACTGTAATATCTGGGCGAATAACCTCAATATCATTCACTTTAATTTTTTTTGAAAGTAATGGGAAAAGCGCGACACTGACACGCACGGCATCAAGTTTTACAAGCGTTTGGTTCTTGTTCTTAACCACCACATCTTCAATTTTAATGTTGGGCATTGGCAGAACAGCCAAAGAAATATCGCCGTTAAGCTCAAGCGTAAAACCTGTTTTCTCTTTCACCTGTTTTTGAATTTCAGGCTTGTACTTATTCCAATCCATCATGCTTGGCACAATCAATGTGGCACCAATCAATAAAATAGGTAATAAAATAACGAGGGATAGGAACTTACTTTTCATCTCTTAGACTCCATAGGAAAAAATCATTTATAGAGATATTTATAGCGCTAAGAAATGTAGAATCAATAGTTTTACAAGAGATGCGTTAGTTTTCTACAGCTTTGCTGATTTCATCTCTTGCTTCGATCGCTTGCGCCATCAATTCTGTTTTTCCTTCATGAGCGATTGAAATGAAGTTCCCGTTTCTCGCGATAAAGAGAAGAGACGCAGACGACCCTTTTCCACTCGGCTTCACACAGGCAATTTCATAAGCTTGCTTGGTTTCAGATTGTTCTGAAGGAATAGCTGCGAAGTCGCCACTACATTTAGATTCCGCTTTGCTTAAATATGCATTCACAACATTCGTTAAGCTTTGTCCCGCGAGAGATTTCTCAAGTGCGGTACCATGGAGTGCACCTTGTTTCCAACGCAAAACTTTCATCCCACCTCTTTCTTGTTCTTTCACTCCTGCAAGCCCAACTTTACCGATCAACTGCTTCATATAGCTTTTTGGTGCTTGCTTAATAACAACTGGTATCGTGGCAACAGCATCAAGGCTACTATTATCTACGGTTACTGATTGTGTAGAGTTCGCCTGAACGGGTGTCATAGCGGGCTCAATCATTTTAATTTTTTGAACATACGGCTTGTTTGCGCTTGTTGATGCAGAAAAGTTCTGAGACTCAAGCGTTGCAATCATTGCACTTTTCTCTGCAACTTCTCTTTCCAAGTCGATCAATTTTGAGCGCTGTTCTTTCGAGGCTATTTCAGGATCAAAGAGAAGTTTTTCTATATCCTTCTTCTCAACATCACATTGTGCATTCTTTTGTTCAATAACGCGCCCTAGCCCAACAATTTCACGCTGTGCTTCTTGGTAACGACGTGTTGCTTTTTCCAAATCCCAGCTAGAATCTGGAGAGAGCGCAATTTCTTTCTCAGAGACGCGAAGCTCTACAATTTCTTTTTCAAAGGCGACAAGCTGATCTTCTAAGCTAATATTCTGTGTTTTAATTGCCTCAAGGTCAATCAATGCAGACTTATAACGACGATCAAGGAAGTTATATTCTTCCGCATGAGACGCCACGATTTTATCTTCTATCACTTGTTCTTTGATTTGTAGTTCAAGGTCTTTCTTTTCATTTTCCAAGGCTATGATAACCGTGTTTTTGTTATCAATTTGAGCGGTCAAATCTTCGATCACATCATTATCAGGACTTGATGTAACATTGCTTGCCCCAAGAAGTTTTTCATTTTCGACAAGAAGTTCATTTATACGTGTTTGCTTTGTTGCCATTTCAACTTCTAATAGCTGTACTTGCTTTTCAGTTGAGGCAATATCAACAGGCGCGATGTTTTCTTGCGCAGTTTCGAGCCTCTTAATTTGGCTTTCAAGAGAGGCTATTTCTGCTGTTTTCTTAGAAATCACGGCGTCCTTCGATGCCATATCTTTAAGAAATTTATCTTGTAATGTTTTAAGATCTGCGGAACCTGCGTCACTCATTTTTTGAATGTTTTTAAGACGTGTAACTTCCTTCTTATTCAAATCCAATGCATTTTTTAGATGTGTTGAAGAAAGCTCCACCTTCGTAACTTTTCCTTGAAGGCTTAAAATTTCATCATCTTTGGCACTCAATGCCTTGAATTGTGTTGTTTGGAGTTCCTTCATTGAGGATTCCATAGTGACCGTTTTTGCTTCGCCACCTTTTTGGATATTGATTAAGCTGTCTTTTACAGATTTAAGCTCAAGAGCGATAATATCTTTTTCTTGTCCTATACTGGCTAAAGATGCTATTTTTTCTGCAAGATCAACTTTCAGAGAATCTAGTATCTGAATATCTTTCACAGATTGTGCTTTTTGTCCTTCAAGCGATAAGAGCTGGCTGTTTGCCGAAGCAAGCTGCGTTTGCAAGCTATCTTTTTCTGATTGTACAGTCTGCAGATCAGATTGTAGCGTTTCAACGCTCGCCATGTTTTGTTTTAGACTTGAAAGCGACACTAACTCAGCTTTTAAACGGATGTTATCTTGTTCAAGAATAAATGCCCGCTCCTTTGCTTCTTCGCTACGTGAGCTACTTGTCACAGAGGAAAGCCTCGCGTCTGTTTCGCGACGTTGTGTTTTCAATAGGTTGTTTAGCTTTCTATTTTCCATTTTAAGGCGCTGTGCCTCTGATGGCTTCTTAGTTTTTATTGACACTTTCGTGCTTGGCACAAGATTAGCAGAACACGCGGCAAGCTTATCTTGCATAACCGAGGGATTTTTCAGAGAAAAATCATAATCATCGCCGTCTACTTGTAGGCTCAATATTGATGTTTCTACCAATGCGCCAACAAGGTTAGGATCCTCTCCCAATGGAAAGACAACGGCATTTTTAGAGGAGGGTACGATCTTGAAAGAGCGTGACACGCTTCCAGACTTCACCTTAAATGAATATGTCTTTCCTGCTTCAAATGTATTTTTTTGAAAATCTACAGCAAGAGAAAGTGAATTGTCATTTCTTTGGGCAAAGGTTACATACGCTTTACCGGAAAATCCTTGAGATACAGAACAATAATCAGCGTCTTTTTCTGCATGAACCGACCAATCTGTCTTTGCGTTGTATAAGGACGCCATTGACTGCGTCATCGCGCCGAGAGAAACGGCTGAAACAAGTATTGGAAGTGTCAAAAACAGATGTTTTGTATTTTTCATGAGACGGGCCTTCATTTTCCTTACGCCATATTTATGCGTTTAGATGTTTCCTTTAATGTAGAGATATTTTTTCCTAGAATGTGGGTCTTTATATAGATTTCCAACTGGGCGCATATTTGTCTGTGTAAACTGATCCAAGAGCATCCCCACAGCATCCTCTAAACTTCCATAAGCATAGAAATCGTTTGGAACAGGTACATCAAATGGATAGTCCCATACAAGTTCGTACCCGCCTTGTGTTTCCCAACGAGAGAGAACAGATTCTAATGTCTCGCGTGGTGATGCTTTCCATTTAAATTCTACAGGTGCAGGTTGTAATATTTCAACGGTAGGGGTGCGTTGTTTATCAAGTGCAAAATGATCAACCGACACGACTTTTGTTTCTTGTTTTCTTGATACTGGTGACGCATGAACGGGAGCTGTGCTATCTGTATACGCAAGTTCTCCCTCAACTGTTCCATCCATGCCCTTATCGAACAAATGCATGAGCGCACTTTCAAAGTTCCCAAAATACGAAATAGAATCGAGGACAACGCGCTGATCTTCTACGGCCCAAACAAATTCTACATCTGCGCGGTCACTCCAACGCATAATCACATCGCGTAAAGATTCACCTTCACTTGCTTTCCACGTTTCCACATTTGTGTGCTTAAATCCTGCATAATCATATGGTGCAAGAGGCACATGTGCAGGATAAAATTCTTTTGGTTCTGGTGTTGCGACAGGTACGTTTTGAGGCGTATCCTTGGAATAGATATGGAGTTTTGGCTTCTGGGTTTCTGCGCGCCACTCTTTTTCTGATTTGATATCAGCGTTCATAATAGAAATGGGGACTGCCTGTACCCTGGCGCTATCATTATCAAAATCAAAACCAGCCTGTGCCGGCGCAGAGATTAAGAGAGCAAGCGATACGGGTAAGGACAAAGTTAGCGCAAAGGGACGAAATATAGAAAAATTCATGAATAGACCTGATTCGTTTAAAGACAAAAATCAAGTGTAATAAATACACCAGAAACACAGTGAGAACAAGCAGGTCTGCACTTTCTCCCCTGTTAGAATTTCGAATAAAAATTAAATGACTTTATTTAGCATCCAAGCGAGAGGCAAGGGCGGCTTCAAGGAAGCTATCAATTTTACCATCAAGGACAGCACTTGCTTGCGTATTTTCAACGCCCGTGCGCAAATCTTTCACCATTTGGTACGGATGAAGTACATAAGATCTTATTTGATGACCCCATCCAATATCTGTTTTGTTATCGTATGTTTCACTGTTTGCCTCTTCTTGGCGACGAAGCTCGGCTTCATACATTCTTGCTTTAAGCATATTCATGGCAGTAGCGCGATTCTTATGCTGTGAACGTTCCGCCTGACACGCCGCCACGATTCCTGTTGGAAGATGGGTAATTCTAATTGCACTGTCGGTTGTGTTCACGTGTTGCCCACCTGATCCACTTGCACGGTATGTATCAATTTTCAAATCTTTATCTTCTATTTCAATCTCAATAGAATCATCAATAACGGGTGTGACGGTTACCGACGCAAAGCTTGTATGACGACGCGCGTTAGAATCAAACGGAGAAATACGCACCAAACGATGCACACCTGTCTCCGTTTTAGACCAGCCATAAGCCATATCCCCTTCGATTTGAATGGTTGCGGATTTTATCCCTGCGCCATCCCCATCATGGCGATCAATGACCATAACCTTATAGCCACGCCCTTCTGCCCAACGGATATACATTCTGAGGAGCATACTCGCCCAATCACAAGCTTCCGTACCACCAGCTCCCGCATTAACTTCCAGATACGCATCTTTTCCATCAGCATCCCCAGAGAGAAGGCTAAGAATTTGAGCTTTTTGTGATTCTTTATGAATATCTTGAATGGCTGAGACCATCTCGCTTACGAGATCATCATCGCCCTCTTCTTCCGCGAGCTCTAGCATTTCAAGACTGTCGTTAATTCCGTCTTCCATATCAGAAACATTCTTCATTTGAGCCTCTAAGGTATTGAGCTCTTTCATGAGAGTTTGTGCCTTATCGGCATCGTTCCAAAGATCTGGAGATTCGGAGAGTGCTTTTAATTCCTCTAAACGTAAAGCTGAGACATCCCAGTCAAAGATGCCTCCTCAGGAGATCAGTGTTCTCCTTTGTTTCATTTACGATTTTAGCTATATCCGCATTCATTATATTTCGACCTAAACAGAGTTAAGTATTATAATAGCTTGTTGATTATGCCGCCATGTCCATTTCAATATCAAGTCCTTGTACAGAAACAAGGAACATATCCAAAACTTCGCCCATGTCCTGAGATACTGTTTCAACATGCGTTACAACGCTTTCTTCTGTTGAAACAACTTGGTGTGCATCATCCAAAGCAAGAACAGGTTTACCAACACGCACGAATGAATTCACAAAACGTTCTGTATGTGCTGTTTTCAATAGTCTTTGTATTGATTTATCGCCGCCCATTATAATGAGTCCTGAATAATCAGATGCCAAGGCTTGGTTAATAGAATCATCAACAGAGAAAAAACATCCCCATGAATTGTCTGCCCAACCGTTTACAACGCCGTTTTCTGAGCTTACCATTTTAGCTACCATGTTCTGGCTAATTAATTTCTTTTGAATTACAGAAAGTTCTTTTTCGTTAAATCCATTTGCGATTAACACGGCTACTTTGTGGCTTACACTCATTATATTACGACCTCTTCTATGTTGTGGCTTTTAATTATGTTTATTTCGAAGTTCGAGAATAAAGCAGACTGGGGTATAGATTGTCAACAAAAGAACGTAACCCTATGCATATATATGGGAAAACTTACCAATAAAGTTTTGACTTCATTCGAATTTACCGATAGATAAGTATCAAGTTTTTATTTTAATTTGCTTACCCTCATGGTATGAGTAGAGTGATTTAATTGTAAATCCACTTAAATATTAAATTTTTACAGCCAGATTTTAAGGAGCTCTATAAACAATGAGACGTTCACTTTTTTCAGTTGTCCTCGCAGGGACTATTCTAACTCTTGGTGCTTGTGATGTATCCAACGGTCTTGACCTTTCTTCACAGCAATTTAAAAGTCACACAGAAATTGACGCGCTGAATGAAACTCAGCCGGTAGGAAGCCCTTTTACACAGCATCTTACAAATGAATACAGGGATTATGCTAATATTGAGCAAAACTCTATGTTTGATTTTGCTGACGCACTTCATTTTGCACGCAAAGGTCTTGCAGCAGCTGAAGGTGATGCAGTGATGCCTGAGCCAATCAGCGACTGGAACCTACAACCAGATCAAATTGACACGCTTCGTCTTGGTCGCTCTCGTTTGATCGATGCTTACAACCGTGGTGGACGCGAACTTGCTCCTAAAGAATCTGCTGTTGCGCAAGCACGTTTCGATTGCTGGATTGAGCAAGAAGAAGAAAACTGGGATACACCTGAAAACGTAGTATGTAAGAATGAATTTGCATCTGCTATGAACGCTTTGGAAGCAAAACTTGGTAATGCACCAGTTCCTGTAGAAGAAGTTATGGCACCTGTTACAGACATGCCTGTTCAAGATGTTGCTCCGATGAATATCGAAGACGCTAAATACATCGTGTTCTTTGACTTTGACTCTTCAATGATAGAAGAAAGTGGCGCAAGCGTTCTTGACGCGGTTGCTGCTGAAGTTGCAAAAAGAAACATAGCGAAAGTAACTGTGAGTGGACATGCTGATACATCAGGATCAAGCGCTTACAACTTGAAGCTTTCTAACAAACGTTCAAATGCTGTTGCAAAATCATTGCAACAACGTGGTGTTAACGTTGATCTTCTTAATGTTACAAGTAGCGGTGAAAGTGTTCTTCTCGTGAATACACCAGATGGTGTTAGAGAGCCTGCTAACCGTCGTGTTGAAATATCTTTCGAGTAAGAACTTCAAACATATAGAATTTTTAAAAAGCCAGAGACATTCTCTGGCTTTTTTGTTTTCATTTTATAATTCATGTTTTGTGCTTGGACTTCCCCTTCTCGCAGTTTAAAATATTCTTATGAATTTTCGTCCAATATTATTTATTAACGGTCTACTGATTACCATACTGGGTGCAAGTATGCTGATTCCTATGTTTACCGATTTTTATTATGGGCACGATGACTGGAAAGTCTTTGCACTGTGCATCATGTTTACCGTCTTCTTTGGTGGTATTCTTACGATCAGCAACCACAGTAGAGATCCATTTCAATTGAATGTTCGACAAGGGTTTTTGATTACAGCCACATCATGGCTCTCCATATCTATCTTTGGGAGTATTCCTTTTTGGTTTTCTGCCCTAGACCTTAGTTTTACAGACTCTGCCTTTGAAGCTATATCTGGAATCACAACAACAGGATCAACCATTATCGTGGGGCTTGATAATGCGCCCCCGGGTATCCTGATTTGGCGTGCGTTACTTCAATGGCTCGGTGGTATCGGAATTATTGTGATGGCGCTCTCTATCTTACCTCTACTTAAAGTTGGGGGGATGCAGCTCTTTAAGACCGAGTCCTCAGAGAATGAGAAAGCCCTTCCGCGCGCGCGCGATCTCGCGATCATGATCTGTTTTATCTATCTTGCACTTACCGCCTTCTGCTTTGTTGCATACCGCATTGTTGGCATGGGTGTGTTTGATGCGATAGCACATTCAATGACAACGATTGCAACGGGTGGGTTTTCAACACGTGATGATTCTATGGGCGCGTTTGCAGGTACTGGTGCTGACCTTGTGGCCATTCTCTTTATCCTTATTAGTGCCCTGCCTTTTGTTCTGTACCTGAAAGCGATAAAAGGGAAAGCACAGCCCCTTC
Organism: Alphaproteobacteria bacterium; assembly: GCA_016763095.1. Taxonomy (GTDB): domain Bacteria; phylum Pseudomonadota; class Alphaproteobacteria; order Micavibrionales; family Micavibrionaceae; genus UBA1850. The sequence goes on along the minus strand of JAESUK010000031.1, from coordinate 1,679 downwards.
TTAAGGACAGCCAAGTCAGAGTCTTTTTTGGATTTATTGCTGTTATCACGCTCTTTTCTAGCTTTCACCTTTCCAGCGTTCTCGACATCCCTTTACTAGACTCCATACGGCTTAGCCTTTTTAGTGTTGTCACGATTATTACAGGTACAGGCTTCACGAATGCAGACTTCAGTGGTTGGAGCGCCATACTCACTGTCGTATTCTTCTTTATGATGTTTGTTGGTGGGTGTGCGGGATCAACAACATGTAGTATTAAAATATTCCGTTACCAAATCTTGTTTTCAACCATCAAACACCAAATTAAGCGTCTGACACACCCAAACGGCGTGTTTATCACCCGTTATAACGGTCAGGCCGTGTCTGATGACGTTCCATTGTCCGTTATTGGCTTTGTGTGTCTTTACCTACTCTCTTTTGCCGCTATCGCCCTATGCCTGCTTCTTACAGGGCTTGATATCACAACATCTCTCTCTGGGGCAGCTACATCTATATCAAATGTGGGACCTGGGCTTGGTGACATCATTGGTCCAACGGGTACATTCCAACCTCTCTCCAACACAGCTAAGTGGATTTTATCTATTGGAATGCTCCTTGGTCGCCTTGAGCTATTCACTCTCTTCGTACTCTTTTCACCACGTTTTTGGAGGTAATTTACAATGTTTGTTTTTATTGCAACACTTACTATCATCGGATTTATTGCGGGATTTATTATTGGTCGCCAATATACAGAGCGCGAAGTTAAAGCGGTTGAAGCTGCAAAGGAAGATAAAAAAGAAGACTAGATATAAGTGTTAACTCAGCATTTATGCGTCATTGTATTCAAAATGGCAGTATCTATATCTGAAATATAGCCTTCTAAAAAACCCATCATATGAATGTCTCTTTTGTAAGGGCTATAATGACCGGGAACTTTGGTTATTTTGGAGATCTTGACACTGTCCTTCCAAATATCGCCGGTTTGATCACATATCATTTCAAGTTCAAGCTCACTGACAAATCTATAGCGGTCATAAGACTTCCACGGCGAAAGCATATCTCTATCACCACCAACCTTTAGGTAAGACTTCTCTGTCTCTAATTTAACAGGTGTTATTTTAAGTTGGTTTTTATAGAGACCGTTTGATTGAAACCTTCGGCTGAAGTATGTCGTGACACTATCTCTAAAAAGAGCTTCTGTATCATTTTCTGATGTACCACGCATTATATCCATATATTTTACATTCTGAAAATAAATTGGTGAGGAAGCATATTGATTGAATGTTAGGGTCGGAAGAACTGTTTGCGGTGTGGTAAGACATCCCCCCAAAAGAGCGGTAGAGACAAGCAACAGACCATATTTTTTACAAAAGTTCATCTGGGGGTATGATAGCATAAGTTGTCTTACAAAACTCACATGTCATCATTATTTTTCCATCTTCAGCGATATGCGCTATATCATCTTTCGGCATCGTTGAGAGAATACCCAAAAGGCGCTCTTCAGAACACCGGCACTTTGCAATCAGGTCTGTTGAATCGAGAACGCGCACCCCCTCCTCATGAAATAGCCTTAGAAGAATCGTATTTTCGTGAAGCTTCTGATCAAGAAGCTCTTTATCCTTGCAGGTCTTTAGCAGGACAGAAGCGCGCGCCCAATTTTCTTCTTCCTGCTCAACCACTTCGCTTTGAACATCCTTTTCATC
>JAESUK010000002.1 GCA_016763095.1 Alphaproteobacteria bacterium | reverse complement strand
TTTTAACAGATAGATAAATTGGAATAGGTAAATTTATGTCTTCAGAAAACGCGTATTACATTCCTCATGATGCTAAATGGCCGATTGTTGGTTCAATTGGTTTAACCTTATTATTAGGTGGTTTTGCCGCTCAGCTAAATGGCTCTGAGTCGGCTTCAGTAGCCATGATCATTGGCTTTTTAACCTTGGTCTATATGATGTTTGGATGGTTCGGAGAAGTGATTGATGAGAGCGAATCAGGCACATATGGACATGGTGAAGATGCTTCATTTCGTATGGGAATGGTTTGGTTTATTTTCTCGGAAGTTATGTTTTTTGCTGCTTTCTTTGGGGCTTTATATTATATAAGGGTTTTTTCATTACCTTGGTTGGGCGGAGAAGGGACAGGCGCAATAACGAATGAATATATTTGGAATAGCTTTGAAAATGTTTGGCCTTCAAATGGACCGGGTGACATCGGTGGTGAGTACGAAAAAATGGGCGCTTGGGGCTTACCTGCTATTAATACATTATTGTTATTAACCAGTGGTGTGACCTGTACATGGGCGCACTGGGGTTTAGTGGCTAATAAACGTAAACAGTTAATTTGGGGTTTAGTAGCCACCGTTACCTTGGGCTTCTTGTTTGTTGGCTTGCAAGTACTGGAATATAGCCATGGCTACCATGAGTTAAACCTTAAATTAGGTACGGGTGTATATGGATCAACATTCTATATGCTAACGGGCTTTCATGGGTTTCACGTAACCGTTGGTGCAATCATGCTGACGGTGATGTTGGTCCGTAGTATTAAGGGTCACTTTACACCGGAAAACCATTTTGCATTTGAAGCAGCGGCTTGGTATTGGCACTTTGTGGACGTGGTTTGGTTAGGGTTGTTCATCTTCGTTTACTGGCTATAAAGCTGAATTAAGCGGAAGCGCCGTTTATCCCGCTTTAATGAAACTTATACCCTACCCCTCGGGGGGCACAAGTGCCCTTTGGGTATAAAGCTGAATTAAGCGGAAGTGCCGTTTATTCCGCTTTAATGAAACTTATGCCCTTTGGGTATAAATATTGTTTATCGTAAAAAAGGCGCTACTCAGTAGCGCCTTTTTTGCAACTTAAAGATGCGAACGTTACAGGTTTTGTTCAACCCCTGGTGCTTGAACGGGTATTAAACCATGTGGCTTAATAATCCCTAGGTATGAAGCCAGTAGTAGCGAAAGAAACAAGGCAATAGAAAACCCAACGCGAATCATTAAAGATTTGACGACTTGTTTGGGGTTCGATGTACCCTTAGATAAGTGATAAAACGCCTTAAATAAGTTATAAATAATAACAATTAGAATGAAAACAACTAAGTACTTAACGAGTGGTGGCATCTGATAAATCTCCATTAATTTGCGACATTGTCGTGTAAAGCATCACTAATAATCAATATATTTTTCATCATGCAATTTAAAGCTAATTTATTTTTGACGATACTGGCGATTTTAGTATTAGGCTTACTACTAAGCTTAGGCTTTTGGCAGTTAGACAGAGCGCAAGAAAAGCAGGATTTATTAGATTTACAAGATAAAAGGCTAACACTTAAACCGGTCGATTTATCGAGTATAGATTTAAGCGCTAAAACGCTGCGTTATTTACCGGTTAAGGTGGCGGGACAATTAGATGCTCAGCACCAAATACTGATAGACAATCAGGTGAGGAATGGAAGAGTGGGGTTTTCAGTTTTAACCCCTCTTAAGTTACATAATGAACAGGCTATTTTATTAAATAGAGGCTGGGTAGCTCTTGGAAGTGACCGTCAGGTTCTGCCAGATGTTAAAATAAGCAGCTTGGATGTGTCGGTTGTCGGTAAGTTGGACCATTTCCCCAGTGTTGGCCTTAAATTAGAATATGCTGACCAGCTGACAGATGGCTGGCCGGCAGTGACTCAAGTTGTCGACGTAGAAAAGGTAGCCCAACGATTGGGCTATCAGGTATTACCCTATCAAGTGCTATTAGATAAGAACGAACCTAATGGCTACGACCGAGAATGGGTCGTTATGAAAATGGGGCCAGAAAAGCACCACGGCTACGCATTTCAGTGGTTTGCCTTGGCGACAGCTTGGGTAGTTATTTATTTTGTATTAACAGTTAAAAAAAGGCGTAAAGAAGAATGAATTCATTAACTAAAAATCGGTTAAAACTGGTCTTTATTGCAACCTTGTTTGCATTGCCCGTTATTACCGCGTGGACCGTGTTTAAAAATCCACAGTGGTTAGACGGTGGCGAAACTAAAAATTACGGTGAATTGATTTCGCCGGCCATACCATCAACATTGAGCGACTTTATTATTGACGGTGAGAACATTAACCTAGACCATTTAAAAGGCCGTTGGGTGTTGGTGCACCTTGACGTGGATGGGCAATGTGACGAAGGCTGTGAAAAATCAGTGCACATGCTTAGACAGCTTCATACCTTGTTGAATAAAGATACTGCACGGTTGGTCAGGGTATATTTGAATAGCTCAAACGATGCGGTTAGCGGTGTTTTGTCTAATGACCCTAAGTTGAGTGTATATGGCTGGGATAATGAGCGTTTGCTAGCGTTAAAAAAGTTGGTTGGCGAGATAACTGATGGCGATATGCTGATGCTAGACCCATTAGGTAATATCATGATGCGATACCATCAAGATGCGGATCCCTATGGCATTAAAAAAGATTGGAAATTACTCTTTAAAGCCTCACAAATTGGTTAAAAATGTTTAGAAATTTAACCATTTTTGCACTGCTATTGGCCTTGTTGGTGGTGGTGCTAGGCGCGTATGTGCGTTTGTCTGATGCTGGGCTGGGGTGCCCAGACTGGCCAGGTTGTTACGGTAGCCTAATCCTGGATGAATCACCGGAAGGGTTGGCGCATGCTGAAAAAAATTACGAACGGCCTGTAGAAGCGTCGAAAGCTTGGAAGGAAATGATTCACCGTTACTTTGCCAGTACGTTAGGTCTAATTATATTGATATTAACGGTTATGGCGTGGCGACGCCCTGCACTTGGGCTACGTGGCTTAACCACGTCGCTGTCGCTATTGGTCATGTTTCAGGGGG
>JAESUK010000030.1 GCA_016763095.1 Alphaproteobacteria bacterium | reverse complement strand
TTGACTGGCGTATATTGGAAACAACGCAAAATAAATGAACAAGAAACTAGCCGCTCTCACAAACGGGATCAAAACGAGCGTGACAAGCTCATTCAAGCCCAGCTCAACCAACGCCAAAAGCTACAAGAGCAATTAATTCAGCTACAAAAACAGCATGTATCAGACCGTGCGAACCTCATTAAGGGTTTATCACACATGACACAAGGGAGAGGCCTAGACAAAACCAAGCATTCGGAGATACATCCAGAAACACAAAAACATGAAAAGAATAAACAACGCCACAAAAACCCTGAACCTGGAATTGAGCCAGAAATTTAATGGGTGACACAACAGAAAGGACGACACTATGACTCACCATAAATGCAAACACTGCGGTAATACTTACCATTGGAGCCACGCTTTTGCGAAGTTTGGCTATGATGATGGCGATGGCAAAATAGAAACGCCTCACATTGCCCAGATACTTAAAAGAGCTGGTTACACCGTACATTTTTCACGGTGGAGTCCGCACAACACGCTTATCTATTCAATTCAAAAAGAAGGCATAGAATTTATGCCTTTAAATTCCCTACAATATCGGATCGGCTATGACGATCCAAAAAAATATTTACCTGAAAACATTCAGGGAATACTAAACAGCAAAATTCCGCCTCCGGTAATTTTTCATTAATTGGCGCATCCAGACTAAAAGCCATTCCTAATGCCGCCAGTAAATACTTCGCGGCATTTCTACAGGGTAGTAGATTAAAGCCATTTTTAATGCGCCCAAAATACATGCACTTCGTCATGCGCTGTTTCTATTGTGAACACGTCCCCGCTCATTTCCATGTCACGCCCCATTTTTTCGTAATCAATGTAGAATTCTAAATGCTTTGGAATTTCGCTTGTTTGCTCGGTTAGTTCCTGCGCGTAATCTGCAAGTGATGTATAAGAGCCTGAATAACTTTCCTCCGCTGCCTTGGTTGCATCGCCCAATGATCCACCAAAATGACTTAATAACTCGCCGCCTATCTCTGGTTGCTCTTCGAGGAAACAAGCTATTTCATGCACTGTTGCTATGCCTTCATATTCTCCAAGGCCGTAACCACCAAACCCTTCATAATCGTGAATTGCATATTCTTCTGCATCCGCCTCTGGGCTGCCCTTTAGCATGTCATTAATCTGATCTTGTATATCGTCCAGCTCATCCGTTGCATCAATCCACGCTCCATGCAATCTACCACTGTTATAGGATGCCAAACACGCTACATAAATTCTAATATCATTCATTGTCTTATCTCTCTCTTCGTTAAAAAACACACCCCTTTTGGGGTTGAAAAACCCCAGACAAAGAGCGAGAGAAACGAGCGTCAAATCGTGCGTTTTGTTGGAATCCAGACAGGGGGAACCACCCACTCTGCACAGAGCGCAGCGGAGGAAGATTGGGGGATGTCTTGATGGAGGCAAAACGGATGATATTGTGAAGTCTTCCCAAAAGGGGAATCTCAAAAAAACAAAGCGAACGGATACGTTCATGCAATAGTTCAAAGAGCGTTGCGGGAATCCCGCTTGAATGGGGTGTCGAAAAATGCCGAAGCATTTGCAGCAGGGGAAAAGCATTTCCCCACAAGCTCAAAGATATCTCTTAAAAGTTATGCATACCAAGCTGACTGTTATTTGCACCACTTCAAATCAATACAGACCAGCCTCAATTTCCCCTTAAGAATGAGATGCGCGATATTTGCGCCCTTACCTAAACCCTACCCAAACACAAGAGACCATTAAAACTGCAAGCGTAGCTAAGAAGCCTACGCTTCTCCATATATTACGACCACAGGTGCAGTTCATAGCCTCTCGCATTTAAGCGGCCTTAGATAAGGTCGCGAATGTCGTGGCCTCCCAATAACAGGAGGTAACTATGAAACTGGTAACAAGATTTGAAATAGCAGCAAAATGCGAAACAGAGCTAGGTGCAATATTAAGAGAGGCATTTGATGAACTTGCGAGAAGCAATCCAAATACTCACAAGCGCAGAAACGCTCTGGCCTCTATCGAAAATATTCAACGCGAGATTGGTTCAAGGGTTTTATGCCCTTGAGCGACTATAACAAGACGCCGAATAAGAAAGCTTTATGTGCTTGTTAGCCACGATTCTATTTCTTGAACTAAAGAGTCCTCATCAAGACCTTCAATTTCTTCTAATATCTTTTTTTGAATATTATTATGCTTTTTATCTACCGTACCACCAGATAGGTAGCGACGAATAATTTTAGATGGGACGAATAATGCCCCTTTATTTGAATATCCTTCTCCTGCAATTATCCACCTTAGGTTTGATTCAAAGTAATCAGGAGATTTTGATACAATTTCAGGCTGAAAGCCTACTCCACTAGCACTTCCAAACCCTAGACGACCATGAGACTTCTTATAATATTTCACTTCTATAAAAAATAATTCAGGCTTTTCGCCATTTCTACATATCAAAATATCGACGGCTTTCTTATTCTCAAATAACATTAACTCTGGGTACTTATCGCAAATTCTGGTTTGAATTAAGCTCCTCAGGTAAACTTCAAAAGCACCCTCATTTTTAAATTCCATAGTCATCCCTAACAGTATTCAATGTAATTACTCCAAGACTCTTCCATCCGCGAATTTTAAATCATCTTTATTTGCTCATTAGATTGAACTGTATTTTCTTCTAAAAACTTCTGTATTTCACTGTGATCCAAGAACGGCGCATTCTCGATTTTCTTATGCAAATTAAGCAAGCGAGACTCCGCACGTTTTAGAACAGTATCATAAATAAGAGGTCTGATTCTGACTGCTCCATCCAACTCGTTACGCTCACGTCCTTCTAATTTTGCAATTGTTTCACCCAAGAGGTAACAATCTACTTTGGCATCCGAAAGTATTGCCCCTTTATCAAAAAGCTCTTTCACATATTTCCAACATTGCCCCTTCTCGTCATCCCCGAGAGGAACACCAGGCTTTTTTAATTCAACTATAACAACTTTTTTAATACCTATTTCGTATCCTTCTTCATCAAAGTCATAACAGCCATATGCCCCAACAGAGCCATCAGGGAGGATTACGAAATCAGGCCTATTTAAAGAGCCTGTTTCTTCAGTTTTAAATAGTTTCTTTAAAACCTTAGTCATTCCTTCATTAGAAGTATATTCAATTGACTCAAATTCAGGGCCAAATATCCAAAGACTTTTTTCGAAAAGCGGCTGAAGTTCCTGTACCTCAAGTGTATCTTTTTTATGAATTTTTTCTCTGACACTTGCGATAAGCGTGAGACGATACTTAATTTCATCAAGAACAGCCTTAGCCGATTGGATATTCCAGTCATCAAGAACTGAATTCAAATCATCTAAATCCTGTGGAGTATAGTCTTTTAATTTATCAATTAACGCATACTTTGAAGTTGAGGCTTCAAGATTTGCCAGTATGCTAGCGACACTATCTAACTCCTGATCTGTTAGCTTGGGACACTCCAGTTGAACTTGCTCAACAAACTCACTCCAACGCTTAACACCTATCAGATCAGACTTGCTCAGGTTTTGTCTGTTATTTTCCTTAAGACGTTTTGTAGTTCCTTTACGAGCCTCTTTTGTAAGTTCCGCAAGATAATCAGAGATGGAGCCTTTTGCCAAATCATAAAACTCTAGAACCTCTTCTCGTTTTTTAAAACCAGACCAATCTGGCTCGATATAATCAGAAAGCAGGCTCGCATCTACAATAAATGTGTACTTTTTTGCATAGGATGTTCTACCATCCAAAAAATTGTCATTCCGTAAACCATCCCAACAGCATTTACCTACTAACCTATTATTAGAATGCCATGCAACTCCATGTTGCTGAGTAGTCTTATCTGACTTTTCAGTTTGAATAGCTCGAATGGTTACTTTCTTCTCCTGATAAATAAATTCAAGTATATTCACTTTCTCAGCATCAATATCCCCAAACTGAACCTTTTTCCGATTTATCTCCACCTTAAAATCAGGATCGGTTAAAAAACGAAGCCCTATCTCTGACCTTATCCTATCTTCAGGCATACCAACATGTTTCAGCTTCTTCGCAAAAACAGAAGTCCCGTGGTTTGAGTGAAACAAATAACTTGGGCTTGGTATTACCTGAGAAGAATATCGAAAAGGTTGTTGACCCGAAGATATCTTCACTTCAAAACAATGGTGCTCTTCCTCTCTTTTTGTTTCTACATAATATTCTCCATCAGCGAAACAAAAAGCAGAAAACCGACCTTTCCCATTTCGGCCATAAGCAACACGTTTATTCGATATGTCATTATCTTCAGGTATTTCTACAGCATCGCCTTGTCCACGGTGACGGTTATATGAGAGTTGTGTCCAACGAGTAGAAAAGTCTGCCTCTGTTAGACCATGACCATCATCCGTAATTGAAAAGCATTTATTGTTTTCTGACGGCCATTCAATCTTGACATTCTTAGCTCCCGCATCCCAAGCATTGGCAATTAATTCAACTATGGCTGTAACAAAATCAGTAGACATTTTGTTGCCCAGATAGTCTTCGATAAACCTCTGGTCATACAGTGTTTCTAGCTTTAGTGCTTGAGACTGATTTTTGCTCATCCTACATTCCTCATAATTTAAATTTATACCCTAATATAAGTAACCTCAAATGCTTTACATGATCTTTGCTTTTGCTGGCGATTGGCAAGCTGAAAAGTATCATTCATATCGTATTGCTGAAAAATATCCAATCCACGATCTAGTGATATTTTCCAGCCAGTATCTGTCACGATGTGGCGAGCGTGTTGAGAACCTGAATTATCAAATGAAAAATCGAACTTAACCCCTACTGTAAACATTTCATTTTGAATCTTTTCGAAGAACTCGCGCTGTTGATCACCTTTAAACTCGTCTTCAACGGTGATTAAACTGACCACCACTTCATCCTCTTCCGCTTTTCCTTTAACTAACGCTTCAAGAAACTCCATCAAGTTACGTGCTTGAAAAAACAGGCGTATATATGGATCAGTTATCGTGATGTGTTTGGCTTCTTT
>JAESUK010000029.1 GCA_016763095.1 Alphaproteobacteria bacterium | reverse complement strand
TCCTGCCGAACAAAGAACCGATGAGAATATCGCTGAAGTTTTAAACAAATGCATCAATTGGTGGACCCCGCCACTAAACCTTAAGGATGCACCTGATATATCCCCAAATGCACTTTTAATCTCCAAAGGGCTAAATTAGAATCAATCTCTGCGTGACATTTTTTAATCATAAGACTAGAACACTTCTATGAAAATTTTATTTATTGGTGATATAGCAGGAAAAGCAGGGCGTGATGCCCTAGATAATTACATCCCGACATTAAGGGAAGAATATAAGCCTGATATTCTAATCATCGATGGCGACAACGCGGCCAATGGCTACGGAATCACGGAGAAGATTTGCAAAGAATTTTATGCCCTTGGTGCAGACTGCATCACAACGGGAAACCATGTATGGGATCAACGAGAGATTCTATCATACATTACCAGAGACCCAAGCCTCCTTCGTGCCGCAAATTATCCAGAAACGGCACCGGGACAAGGCGCGTGTATCAAAACACTTCCAACAGGTCAAAAAATACTCATCATTCATCTCATGGGACGCATCTATATGCCTGATCCCCTTGATTGCCCATTCCAAACTGTTGATAAAATACTTAAAAACTATCAGCTTGGCGCAAACGTAAATGCAATTTTCGTTGATTTTCACGCCGAAACAGGCAGTGAGAAAATGTGTATGGCTCACTACCTCGATGGACGCGTATCTGCCGTTGTTGGAACACATACCCATATTCCAACCGCAGACTGCCAAATTCTACCCAATGGGACAGGCTATCAAACCGATGCCGGTATGACGGGGTGCTATGACAGTTCAATTGGAATGGATAAAGAAATCCCTATCCATCGCTTTACAAGAAAGACCCCAGGGAAACAACGAATGTTTCCAGCAAAAGGGGAAGGGACACTATGTGGAACCCTAATAGAAACGGATAATGACACGGGAAAAGTAAGAAAGATTGATCCTATTATTATAGGAAAACATCTCAAAAATACAAAACCAATTATTTCTTAGATTTTTTATTCTTCTTCATAAAACGTGGATGAATATTATCTGGATATTTTTCAAAGAACCGCGCACAAACAGCGTCCAACTCTGACGTTATTTTATCTCCATCAGGATTAATTTCGCCCTTAAGACGTTTCTTAAATATAAGATTAATAGAGGCTTGGAATACATCAACAATGTCCAATGCGGCACCGTTTAATGACTCAATTCTTTCAAGAAAATAAAGCATCTGACTTGCAACATGCGTTACAAGCGGATAGTGAAACAGGTCACCATTTGCCTTAAGTTGCATAGCAGGAAACAAGACACCTTCAATAATAGTCTCTGTATCTTTAGGCGATGATTTCTTGGCAATAGAAATCCCCTCGCTCAGCACAACCATATATGGCGCAGCCACATCAACAAAATCAATTTTATTTGTATCAATAACCTTTTGAGCCTTTAATATCGTCTCTTTGCTAACGCCACCATGCCCAACCTTTATCTTAAGGTCTAACTTAGGGGGATAAAACTGCGGAAATTCTTCTTTTGTCATCTTACTCTTCATCTCTTCCAACTAAATCAATATTGGTAACCTTCTCATCCATAATAACTTTATCTTCTAATAAAATATCATCAGATTTATCAATGCCTTGTGCTTCTTTAACTTCATCAATACGTTTTTGCGCGACCTTAACATCTCTTTCAGAAACAGGCTTAGCAATATCATCACGTCTTTTCCAACCACCGTCAAAATCACCAGATCTTCTTCTACGCCTATCTGGTCCAAAGAAATCTTCTGATTTCACAAACTGCCTCGGAGCCTCAATAATTGTCACCAAGCGTTTATATAAATCAACCGCACTGAATGGTTTCAGAAGAAATTCAGTAATACCAACATCACGCGCAGAAATCACACGATGTTCTTCACTAAAGCCCGTCATTAAAATAAAAGGGACATACGGGTTGGGGCTAGATTTGTTTACCCTAATCTCACGCGCAAGATCAACACCATCACTCGGATCCATCATCCAGTCAGATATAACAATATCCGGATTATACTTACAATATTTGTTGAAAGCGATATCACCATTTGATGCGGTCACAATCGTTCCCACTCCAAATTTTGTCAACATTGCCTTAAGCAAAGTAAGCATTGGAAAATTGTCATCGACAATGAGTATTGTTACATCCTTAAAATTGTACGCCATAAACTTCTTTTTTTTGTTTTTATATTGTTAAGAATAGCATTGCATTCATTAATTGCATGCTAAATTTAGATCAAATTTTATATAAATAGGTACACAGAAATAAACGCAGAAGAATAAAAGACTTAATTATAATATACAGAGAACATAAGTTTTCCTTGTAAAACATTCTTGATTTTATAATCTCACACTATATAAAAAACACAAGCGACAAAGACATAAACGAAAGAAAATATCATGGCAGGTCACAGTAAATGGGCAAATATTCAACACCGTAAAGGGGCTCAAGATAAAAAACGTGCAAAGATATTCTCAAAGCTTGGAAAAGAAGTTCAAGTAGCCGCAAAAATGGGGGGAGGAGATCCTGATATGAACCCCCGCCTAAGGCTTGCCATTCTAACAGCCAAAAGTAACTCAATGCCAAAAGATCGTATTGAACGTGCGATCAAGGCAGGCTCAGGTACAACAGATGACGGAAAAGACTTCGTTGAAATGCGCTATGAAGGTTATGGTCCGGGCGGTGTTGCCATTATAGTGGATACTCTTACGGATAATAAAAACCGTACAGCAGGGGAAGTTCGCTCCGCCTTTACTAAATTTGGTGGAAATTTGGGCGAAACAAACTCCGTGTCATTCATGTTTGACCGCGTAGGACAAATCATCTTCAGCGCTGATAAATCAGATGCAGACACAATGTTCGAAGCAGCCGTAGAGGCTGGCGCAGGTGATTGTGAAAGCGATGATGCACTTCATATCATCACATGTGAACCTGCAAATTTTGCCGCCGCACAAGAATCTCTCACGACAAAATTCGGTGATGCAGAGGAAAGTGATATAATCTGGAAGCCAAATGTAGCGGCAGAAATAACCGAGGATCAAGCAACAACTTTGATGAAGCTTATTGATGCACTAGAAGAGAGCGATGATGTGCAATCAGTCACAACTAATTTTGATGTCTCCGAAGAAATCATGGAAAAACTTATCTCTTAAGGGTAGACTTGCTATATGAAAATACTAGGTATAGATCCAGGATTAAGAAATACAGGGTGGGGAATTATTTCATATATCAATAATTCCCTTTCTTACGTCGCATCTGGCACCATTTGTACATCCACAAAAGATACAGATCCATATAGATTGGCCTACATAGATGTACAGCTCACAAAAATCATAAAGGAATGGGATATTGATCGCGCCGCGGTTGAAGAAACCTTTGTAAATAAAAACCCAAAATCAACATTAAAGCTTGGGCAGGCAAGGGGCGTTGCATTAGTTGTTCCCGCACGCGCAGGAATTCCAGTGTCTGAATACGCAGCAACACTCATTAAAAAATCAATCGTGGGCAACGGACATGCGACAAAAGATCAAATGAATATGATGGTCAAAACATTGCTTCCAAAAACAAAAGATTTAAAGCCAGATGAAGCAGACGCTTTGGCAATTGCCATTACCGAAGCCCATCACGGACATCTCAAAACCTTAATACAAAAAGTATCATAAAGGCGACACACCATGATTGGAAAATTATCAGGAATAATCGACAGCTTTGGACAGGGACACGTTCTCTTGGATGTCCAAGGTGTGGGATATCTTGTTTTTGCAAGTGCTCGAACACTTGGGATGCTTGGGCAATCAGGTGAACCTGCCTCACTTCTCATTGATACAAATGTACGTGAAGATCACATACATTTGTACGGTTTTATCGACCAAGCCGAGCAATCATGGTTTCGCTTACTCACCTCTGTTCAAGGCGTTGGCGCAAAAGTGGGCTTGGCACTTCTTGCAACCTGTACACCCGAACAGCTTCAAATTGCAATCATGGCGCAAGACAAAGCCGTTGTAACACAAGCCGATGGTGTTGGCCCAAAACTCGCAACACGTATCCTAACAGAATTGAAAGACAAAGCCGCTTCTGTGGATACAGGTGCACTTACAATAAGAACAAACACTGGCACGTCCTCTCAAACTGGTCAGGTTACGACAAACAGTAATGATCAAGATGCCGTATCTGCACTTGTAAATCTTGGTTACGGAAAAGCCGATGCTTTCTCAGCCGTGATGCGTGTCAAAGCCAATGCGGACAATGACAACCAAGATGTTGGAGAATTAATCCGCTTGGCCCTTAAGGAATTAAGCGCATGAGTGAAAACACAGCACAAAAGAACATAGAGCTAGAGCGAGAACTTCATCAAGAAGAAAAGGGTGAAGAACAATCTGTTCGCCCACAAAAACTAGACGACTTTTTTGGACAAGATTCTCTAAAGGAAAATTTGAGTGTCTTTATTGAGGCGGCTAAATCTCGCGGTGAAGCAATGGATCATGTGCTTTTCTTTGGACCACCGGGTTTGGGGAAAACAACCTTAGCACAAATAGTCGCCAAAGAACTGGGCGTAGGGTTTCGCGCGACCTCTGGGCCTGTAATTTCAAAGTCTGGTGATCTCGCCGCGATCCTTACAAACTTACAACCACATGACGTTCTCTTCATTGATGAAATTCATCGCTTAAACCCCGCGGTCGAAGAAATTCTCTATCCCGCAATGGAAGATGCAAAACTTGATCTTAT
>JAESUK010000225.1 GCA_016763095.1 Alphaproteobacteria bacterium | reverse complement strand
TAAATTGAGTCCTAGTTCGGATGTATCAACCAAAGGAAATCCCTTTGATGATATTTCATCACATTTTAAAAAAAATTACTTGTCGTTTATTCTGAGAGCGGGGCTTAAATATGACCTAACGGATAAAGTCTACTTAAACTTGGGATATAGATTAAATTACGGATCATCAGATGATGTAGTAAACACAACAGGACACGCTACCAACCAGGTATACAGCCGATACCTCAATGTAAGATTAACTAGAATTGTGACAACTGGAATATACCTGAATGTACAATACAAACTGATTGTTTCGCATAAAAAACACAACTTAATTACTTCCAGGTTAAAACAAATTTTGAGAATGCATTCATTAATATAGTTGAATAGAAAAATGAATTTTTTAAACCCAAGATATTTAAAAATGAAAAGCAATAACCATCTTTCGTGAAGAACAAAATAAGATATAATTTAGAATTTAGAATTACATTAATTTTCCTAATTCTCCAATTATGTTTTTGGGTAAATGTATGTTCTGCGCAACAAATATGGACAGGAGAAATAAATTCTGATTGGGAAAATTCAGCAAACTGGAATGGTGGATTACCTCAAAACGGTGATGACATAGTCATTGATTCCCTTAACAATTATATAGGCGTTTTAGCTCATCCAAAAATAAGTACTAATTCAACTTTTGATCCTGATAAAATTACCATTACCAAGGGAGGTAAACTTACTATTCAAGCTGATTTAACGGTTTATGGCAATATAAAAGTAGATAATAACAATGCTTCCTCTTATGTCTCCCAAATTAATATTAACGGAGGAATTATTAATATCAATGGGGATAAGAAACTGGAATCAAAAAAAGGAGCTATAATATATTTCACCGGAGGAACTATCAATGTTACAAAAGATCTCAACATCGATGAAGGCACATTTATTATGAATGAAAGTGACGGTGCCAGTACTTTAATTGTAAATTCTGATTTAAACAATAAGGGTAAATTAAAAGTAAAATGCAAGAATAGAAATAATGGATTATTTAAAATGAGTGCAGGCACATTTACTATTAACTCTGGTGATGCAAAGGGTCTAGAGCTTGATGGAAGAGATCAAGGAGGAAATAAAAATGCCACTTTAGATATTTCCGGAGGTAGTTTTACAAACAATAGTGAAACTTGGTTCAAAAAAGGTGAAAGTGACAGTACCCTTGTAACAATTTCAGGAGGGACAGTTACTTTAGTTGGGGATGTAAAAGATGATCCTGGGAAGGAAGGTAGAATCAACATAGACATCTCTGGTGGAACCTTGATATTTCAAGGTAATTTTACGATGGAAGCGGGTGATAAATTAATCCAAGGTAACTCAGGAACAATTAAATTTCAAAATTCAAAAAACTGGATAAATGAGGGTTCTTTTATTTCTTCAGGTGATACTGTAATCTTTGATGGACAAACAACTTTACTAGATCCAACCGACTCAGGTAATTGGAACTTTTATGGTATTCAAATAAACATTGGTAGTTCATTAGATCAAACGGATCCATCGAATATAAACGTTGCTGGGATTTGGAGTAATTCGGGTACTTTTAATGAAAATACCAAAACAGTAACTTTTGATGGATCAGGGTTGCAAAGAATTGTTAATTCATCTGGAGAAACTTTCTACAATTTAACTATGAATAAGAGTTCAAATGACCTTCAGTTGAATGATGAGATCACAATAAGTAATAATTTAATATTGACTGATGGTAACTTTGCTGATAATGGTAATCAAATTACCGGTAATGCAACAGGTACTCTAACTGCAGCAGCTGGAGCTTTACTAAAGTTGGGTAATGCAAGCAATGCTACATTGTTTCCAACTAATTTTACCAATGCCAATATTGCACTAAGTTCAACCAATACAGTGGAATATAAATCTGGTGTTGAACAAACTATTTCTTCAATTCCTGATTATGGTAATTTAAAAAATTCAGCTTTGGGAGATAGAATTCTACCCGGTTCGGTTGTTAAAATAGCAGGGAAATTTACATCCGGAATAAATTCCTATATCATTACAGGGAATACCATTGAATATAATGGAAGCGGCACACAAAGTATTACAGTCTTTAACTATTATAGCCTTGCCTCCAGTAGTACAGGAAATAGAATATTACCGAGTAGTGGAAAAGTTCGTATTGCCGGCAAGTTTACCCCAGGAGCCAATAGTTATACGATTACCGGAAGTACTTTAGTGTTTAATGGCACCAGTGCTCAACAAATAAGTGGAACAAATCCCGTCACTTTTTATGATCTTGAAACTAACAATAGTTCCGGAATTATATTGAATAAAGCAATTACCATTACCAATGCCCTTAAGTTGACTTCCGGAAAAATAACTACTACCTCAACTAATTTGCTAACATTTGATGTAGATGCTACTGTAAGTGGAAGTTCAAGTACAAATTTTATTAATGGACCGGCGGCTAAAAATACAAATTCACCTACTGCATTTACTTTTCCAATAGGAAAGGACAACACTTACATGCCATTAGGAATTGAGCCCAACAATACCAATGCAACAACTTTTATTGCTGAATACATTGAAGATACGTCAGCTGCAGCCAACAACTCCAGTTTGGGCACGGGCCTTAACAAGGTAAGCAACTTGGAACATTATCAATTAGATAGGAGTGGTACAGCTGATGCTAAAGTTACTTTATACTGGAATTCAAATAGCAAGGTAAATGGTTCGAGTTTATCTGAGTTAAGGGTTGCTCACTGGAACGGATCTGAATGGGAAGATATGGGGAATTCTGCAATAACCGGAGATGAGATTGCCGGCAGCATTACATCAGCTACTTTTGTTACTTCTTTTAGTCCATTTTCATTAGGAACATCTACAAGTAATAATCCGCTTCCCGTCGAATTACTCTATTTTAAGGCTGATGTAGTTGATGATTATGTGGAATTGCAATGGGAAACGGCAGCAGAGATCAACAATCATTTCTTTACAATTGAAAGATCTCTAAATGGAGTTGATTATGAATTATTGGGTGACGTTTACGGAGCAGGAAATACAACCATCTCACAATATTACAGTTTAGTAGATGAAGATCCTTTTCAGGGGATTTCATACTATCGTTTAAAGCAAACAGATTTTGATGGGCAGTATGAATATTTCTCTATTGTTTCAGTTACGCTCCATAAAAATCAATTTGAGCTAACGAATATCTACCCTAATCCTACTGTTAATCATACTAATGTTGAATTTGAATCAATAGAAAATGGTGATGTCACACTTACCATATATAATCAACTGGGAGTAGAAGTTATAAAGAAATTAATCACCGCCCAAGAAGGCACAAATAGTATTGTAGTTGATGTTACTAACCTTGTACAAGGCTCTTACTATCTAACATTAAAAAACAATAGCAATGCTTTATTAACAAGTAAGCTGATTAAATATCACGAAACATCTATGATTGAATAATTATTAAATTACCTAGAGTATTGATTATTAAAAAGAAGAGTATTCACGAACAGCAAATAAAATAAATATGTTGTGAGTAATCATGGCAAGTTCCATATGACCATTAAAAAACAAATTATAAAGAGAATGTCCTTTCGTATCTACTAAAATAGTTGCTTTTGTTGATAAGAGGGTTCAATGCCCATTGGGGTCCGAACTTTTTCGCAACTTTTCGATAGACTTAATTAGAAAAGGAAAGGTAAATCAACGTAGTATCTCTAACTTCTGATAATAAATTCCTTTGCTTGAATAAACCTTAACATGATATAGTCCTTGTTGTAGTCGACTAACATTTACACTTTTAGAAGTTAGGTTTCCGGAAAGAACAACCTGACCTATATTATTCATAAACTCATACTTGGAACCTAACAAATCATTTGGAAGATCAAAGGATACAGATTTGTCAGATGGGTTAGGGTAGAGTTTGAATTTTGAATAACTAAAGGATTCTGTAATTCCATCAGGTGGATTTACTGTTATAGATGTATCGGCTTCTCCAGGTGGGTGAAAATAATCCGTAGAATCTCCAATATTTATTACCCCTCCCGAATTGAGTATCTGCAACCCAAGACTTGAACCAACAACTGCGTTTGAGTCAATAGTAAATTTTAGACGGCCAATTTCTCCGAACCCTGTTATATCAATTGTATCTGTTCTGGTAACAGCACCAATTATAGTAGAACTTATTGTATCTCGGCCAATTACGATCGATATATTATTGGTATCAATTGAAAATATACCTTGATCGAACTTGATATCCAAAGAATTATTTTGGATCATTGTTTTATCTACATTAATTTCAAAACCCATTCCATAAACAGGTAACGCTGATATAGTATCCCTACCTAACATTATCGCAATCTCCACAGTAGTTCCAGGTGCTATATCTCCACTTAATATTTCAAAATACAGGTCTGGGTTTGCTGGATTATTTTGATGTGCCGGTGATTTGGCATGAGACTTTTTGTAATTGTCCCTAACAGCTGTCGCATCTTTACGATTCAGTTTCCCACTACCATCACAATCTAAGTGCTTTAAATCAACACCTCTCTTTGTAGAATCACTCCAACTGTCCGAATCATAGGCTTGCCATAATGATCCAGTAATTGCCCTCGTTAATCCTTGTTTACCATAATATCGTCCTAATAAGAACAAGTCATTCCAATGAACCTTGCCATTATAATTACAGTCACCCGGCCATACGGAATCACAGTTAGCAACATTTACGATAATTGTGTCTGAACTCATACAATTATTTGTGTCTAATATTTGAAGAAAATAAACTCCGCTTGAGTTAGCCGTGGTGCTTTGAGATGTTGAGCCATCTGACCACATATAGTTGTCAAACAGTGTAATAACTTCCAATGTAATCGTCTTACCCTGACAAAAACTGGTATCATTGCCTAGGTCAATAACTGGATTTGTAAATAGATTGATAATTTCCAGGGTATCCTCTCCAGTGCACCCATTACTATCTGTAACCATCACGAAGTAATTACCCAATGTATCTGCCACTATACCTTGTGAAGTTGATGCATTGGACCACATGTATTCGACATAGAGAGAATCAACTTCTAAATTTATTGTGTTCCCCAAGCAAAAACTAGTATCATTACCTAAATTAATAATTGGTTTTGCAAACAGGTTGTTAATAATCACGGTATCTTTTGCGGTACAACCATTACTGTCGATTACCAGCACATAATAATCACCCAAAGTATCCTCCCCTATAGATTGTGAAGTAGCTGCATTGGACCACAGGTAATACTCAAAACCTGAACCGGCATCTAATACAACTATCTCACCTTTGCAAATGCTGGTATCTGCACCTAAGTCTACATAGGCTTTAGTAACCTGGATGTCTACATTTGATGTATCAATACATACACTATCTGTCGCAATTAAGCTGATCGTATAGATTCCAGTAGCATTGAATTGTCTTACAATATTAGTATCTGTGCTAAATGCTACATTATTCTCAAGCCACTGATAACTATTCGAACCGTAGCTATTATTGTCAAATCTGACACTATCACCAGCACAGATGCTGAGTACATCGGGAATTACAGCGGCTTTAACATTACATATTGAATCGTATAACGAATTGATCTTTAAGAAGTAGCTATCGTAACCTCCGGCACTAAAATTATTTGCGCTACCTGCAATAACAAATCCCCCGTCCAAAGTTCTTCTAATGCTATTTCCAACACTGTAAGATGTTTCCGCAAAGAATCTTGAGAACAACGAATCACCATTGTCGTTAATTTTCATTAAATACAGGTTATAAGC
This sequence comes from Alphaproteobacteria bacterium, assembly GCA_016763095.1. GTDB lineage: Bacteria > Pseudomonadota > Alphaproteobacteria > Micavibrionales > Micavibrionaceae > UBA1850. The sequence continues at coordinate 8,946 of JAESUK010000225.1, read as the reverse complement.
ACCTGTTGCAGAATTAATCTGATATCCCGTTAACAAGAAAGTAGTATCGCTTTCTGGAACTACCGCCACTGCTGTTTCCCATCTAGAATAGTTTTTTATCCACAGACTATCTCCCAAAGAATCCACTTTTAGAATACCAATAGAGCTAAAGCCACAGCTAAACCCTTCCGGCCTGAAAAACACCATAAATCCATTGTCGTTTGTTTCAACCGCGGAACCACCAAAATCGCCGCATCCCGACGGTCCATAATTCCTGGTCCAAACAGTATCACCATTGGTATCCATTTTCACCAAAACTATGCTACGCGGAAAAGATCCGGATCCGGTTATTAAATACCCTCCATCCGAAATAGAAATTATTGATTCCGGTAAATCATAATCTGTTTTTGATATTACTTTAGTCCATAAAGTATCTCCAAGGCTGTCCACATTAATTACGTAAATGCTCTCACTTGTGGGGCCGTAGCTGGTTGTTGAACCCATCAGTAAGAAACTGTTGTTATCAACTGAAATCATTTCCTGACTTGTTTCATTACCGCTGCCACCATACCGTTTGGACCACAATTCATCTCCAAATTTGTTTGTCTTAAATAAGATAAAATCCTGATCAAAACTACCTTCTGGAGTACCATGTCCAAATACCAGGAATCCTCCATCTTCGGTTGGTAGAACACTACTTGTATATTCGTGATTGTCGACACCGTAATGGCGGGTCCACACCGTGTCTCCTTCAGCATTCATCCTTAGGAGGTACATATCAAAGTAATTCTGATTTCCATAACTCTTCGTATATCCACAGGCTATGTATCCACAGTCATTTAACTGCTGAATATCATTACAGTACTCCTGATTTGCTCCTCCATATCCCCTTTCAAAGGTGGCTCCGCATTCACTCACTTGTGTATATATCTTAGGAAGGCAATGGTTGAGCCCTTGCCGTTTGTTCCTGCCACGTGAATGGCGGGGGGTATGTTTAAATGCGGGTTGTCGATTTGTTTTAAAAACCGTTCAATCCGTCCAAGAGACAAGTCTATTTTCTTAGGGAAGAGCGCTGTGAGCCGTTCCGTAATACTATAGAGCCTGTCTTCTATCGTGGTCATTGAAGTGTGTTATTTTGAGGCTGTTTTTACTGCAACAGTAGGGATATCTTTTTTAGCCTCTGTTGGTTTTTTAGCTTTTTTTACATTTTTTTCTGCGCGCGCGGCATCAAGGCTGGCGACGTTTCCAGAGCTTTTATTGTTGTTTCCTTTTTTGCTTTTTGATGGAGGTGTGTTGTTGTCGCCATTTTTGTTCTTTTTATCATCAGGGCAGTAATTTTGTTTTGTGTCCATTAGAAGCGTTAGAATTTTTCCAATTTTTTTGTTGAGTTCCATACGTGACACAACCATATCAACCATTCCATGGTCGAGAAGAAATTCAGCGGTTTGGAAATCTTCAGGAAGTTTTTCACGAATTGTTTCCTCAATCACGCGTTTTCCAGCGAAGCCAATCATTGCGTCTGGTTCTGAGATATGAATATCACCAACCATTGCGAAAGAGGCGCTTACGCCACCTGTTGTTGGGTTTGTCAGGAGAACGATGTATGGAAGCCCTGCATTTTTTACCATTGTTACACCAATGATTGTGCGTGGCATTTGCATCAAAGAGATTGCACCTTCTTGCATACGTGCGCCACCAGAAGCAGGTACAACAATAAGAGCTGCGTTTTCTTTTACGGCTGTTTCAGCAGCTTTTACAAAACCCTCTCCAACAGCGGCACCCATTGAGCCTCCCATAAAGGAAAAGTTAAAAGCGGCAATGACGGCTTTTTGTCTGCCAATTTTTCCAAGCCCAACAATAATGGCATCGCGCTCGTTCGTTTTTTTGCGGGAGTCCCGCAAACGGTCAGAATATTTTTTCTTGTCTCTGAACTTCAAAGGATCTTCAGGTACTTTTGGGAGAGAAATGCGGCTGAATTTTCCATCATCAAAGAGAAGCTCCAGTCTTTGTTGAACGGAAATTTTCATGTGATGTTCACAATGATGACAAACGCCGTTATTTGTTTCCATTTCACGATGGAAGATCATGCCTTCACACTTTGGGCATTTGTGCCAAAGATTGTCAGGAACATCTTTTTGATCTCCAACGATAGAACGAATTTTTGGGCGAATGTAACTTGATAGCCAGTTCATATTATTTCTCTTTTACCTAATTTAAACACCGAATGGCGAGAGCATACCTCTCTCGGCGCTTTATTTCAACTCAGAAGTTGTTTGGGTGGTTGTATGATTATAAATTATAAAGGCGTATTCACCCTGCTGTAGTGCTTTTTATTAGAAAGGCTAACTGTTTTTAAGCTTTCGTGAATATCAGAAAAAATTTGAGAATACAGTATATTTTTTAACTGTTGCACTGTGGTTGTATTTTCTGAATCTATATCCATTTTTATGCCAAGAGGATGATCATATCCAGTTGTATATTTATGTTCTTTTAACAGGTTTAATACGTGGGTTGTTTCTGGATTATTTTTACATACATTTTTTTTGGAAAGCTCTTCTATTGTGACAATTACATGATCGGCATATGTTCTGGCCTGATCTGAAGTCAATCCGAGTGTTTCTTGTAGGTCGTGGATTGCGTACCCTAAACACCCTGCCTCGTATTGATCGTTTTCTTGTTTACGTGACGCATGATCAGTGAATGCGTGAAATAGTTTATCTATTACGCGAGGAATGAGTGCCAATGTATTATCTGTAGGGCGATCTTGCGTGTTTACGCTCGATGTTTGTAAGAGAATATTTGTTATTTGTTGCGCGAATGTTGCTTGACGCTCTTCATTTGAATTTGTGCTCATTTTAGGCGTTCTTTCATATTATTAATGTTATGACTAATAAATTATTGAAAGAATATTGTAAAGAGAAAAGACCCTCTATTTTAAAGCATCAGATAGCGCACGTATTTGTGTGCTTAATTTTTCAATAACTTGATCTTTTTCACTAAATTCAATGGTTTGTATGAGGGCAGACCCCACAACAACAGCATCTCCGATGGTTGACATTTCTTTTGCATCTTTCGGTGTTTTAATTCCAAATCCGATAGATATAGGAAGGTTTGTTTCTTTTTTCAGCTCAGTGATATGTGCGCTTACCGTTGTAATGTCTGCGCTTGCTGTACCTGTGACACCTGCGATAGAAACATAGTATAAGAACCCACCTGCGCCATTTGTGATTTTATGGATGCGCTGATTGTCGGTTGTTGGTGTTGCCAAACGAATGATATCGATATTGTTGTTTTTTGCATATTCGACCAAAAGCGCGCTTTCTTCGGGCGGTGTGTCGACGATTAAAACACCGTCTACACCTGCTGTTGCCGCATCTTTAAAAAAGAGTTCTTCGGTATAGGCATGAATTGGGTTTGAGTAGCCCATTAAAACAATTGGTGTCTCTTGGTTGTCTTTACGGAAAAGGCGTACCATTTCCAAAATTTTCTTGAGGGTCATTCCAGAGGCAAGGGCACGAAGTCCCGCGCGTTGAATGATTTCACCATCTGCTACGGGATCACTGAACGGCATACCGATTTCAATGATGTCTGCCCCAGCCGCAGGCATAGACTTGAGAATTTCAATAGAGGAATTAAAGTCTGGATCACCGCCCATAATAAAGGTGATCAAGCCTTTGCGGTTTTCAGACGTTAGTTTTTCAAATGTGGTGGAAATGCGAGACATTATGTATTTACTCCGATATGTACGATCACTTCATTGACGCCATCTTCAAAAAAACGAGGTCCATAAAGCTCAAAATCTGTTGTGTATGTGCGGTCAAGATCAGATGACCAAATCGCTTTCCAAGTTTCAATAAGGGCGCTGGGTTGCTTTCCTGTTGCACTCATAACGGCGTAAGGCTGGTCTTCGACTGAAACGCGGTGTAGATGATCTGGCGTTTCATCACCATTAACGCGATAGCCTATTGTAAGGCGATATGGTTTTTCATGGTCGCCCTCATAATCGGAATACACAGCATAGATCACATCATTTTCTTTGTTGGGAACGTTCTGTCCAACTTGATCTTGGAAGAACTTTTCCCAGAGTGCGTTGATTTCTTCCGCGCCTTTTTGATTATCGGTGATGATGGTAATTCCCACGATATTGAAGGTATCAATCTCAGCAAGACCTGCTTTTATTTCGTAATCTGACATTAGATTTCTACCCCTAGTTTTTCAGCCACTGTGAAGATGTCTTTATCGCCTCGTCCACATAAATTCATGATGATAATGTGATCTTTTGGTAATGTTGGGGCGAGTTTTTGCACATGCGCGAAGGCATGGGAGGGCTCAAGCGCAGGAATTATACCTTCCATACGAGAGAGATATTGAAAAGCTTCCAAAGCTTCGGCATCGGTAACGGACACATAATTCACAAGCCCAAGATCGTTTAACCATGCGTGTTCAGGACCAATTCCCGGGTAATCAAGACCCGCAGAAATTGAATGTGCTTCTTGGATTTGCCCGTCTTCGTCTTGAAGGTAATAACTTTTCATGCCGTGGAGAATGCCAGATTTTCCACCTGTGATACTTGCAGCGTGTTTGTCTGTGTCCACACCGTAGCCACCAGCTTCAACGCCATAAAGTTCAACGCCATCATTGATAAATGGATAGAACAGTCCCATTGCGTTTGATCCACCACCGATACATGCAACGAGAGAATCCGGTAAGCGTCCTTCTTTTTCCATGAGCTGTGCTTTGGCCTCTGTCCCTATGACAGATTGAAAGTCGCGTACCATTTCTGGGTAAGGGTGAGGACCAGCCACGGTGCCGATGATATAAAATGTATCATGGACATGGGCAACCCAGTGACGCAAGGCTTCGTTCATGGCATCTTTGAGTGTGCCTGAGCCAGAGGTTACAGGCACAATCTCTGCGCCAAGTAATTTCATGCGGAAGACATTTGGTTTTTAACGTTCAATATCTTCTGCGCCCATAAACACGATACAGGGCATTTTGAACAATGCGCATACAGTTGCGGTTGCAACGCCATGTTGCCCAGCGCCCGTTTCCGCGATGATCTTTGTTTTCCCCATGCGTTTGGCAAGTAGAATTTGTCCGATACAGTGATTGATTTTGTGAGCGCCTGTGTGATTAAGCTCATCACGTTTGAAGTAAACTTTTGCTCCACCCAAATCTTTTGTTGTTTCCTTGGCAAAATAAAGCGGGGAAGGGCGACCAATATAATCCTTGGCAAGAAGGTCAAAATCTTTCCAAAATTGAGGGCCATTTTTGGCTTTGTTCCAGTGTTCTTCAACCTCAAGCACCAATGGCATTAATGTTTCGGCGACAAAGCGCCCGCCATAAGGTCCGAAATGTCCGTTATTGTCAGGAGCTGTGTAATCTTGTCCCGATGTTTGAGAACTCGAAGTGTGTGGATTTGTTTCTTTCACCATTGCCTTGTTATACCGCCTGTTTTATCGTATCAAAGTATGAATTATATGAAATTCTAACCATTAGGAATTATTCATGGGTTTTTTTAGCCTATTTAGCCACTTATCGCCAGTCCATATTCACATGGTGACACTTTTTAGTCGTGCCAAGTGTATTGGAAATGATCCGTTTGGGAATAAATATTTTCAAGCTCCTGCACGAAAAGGGTATAATCACACACGCCGTTGGGTGATGTACAAAGAAACACCCGATGCTTCCGCAGTGCCACCAGAGTGGCATGGATGGTTGCATCACCAAACAGATATATTTCCAGATAAGGCTACGCCATCTTTTCGCCGTAAGTGGCAAAAACCACATAAAGCGAATATGACAGGTACAGATCAATCTTATCGTCCGAAGGGACATGAGCTTGCAGGTGGGAAGCGTGATAAGGCAACAGGCGATTATGAGGCTTGGACACCCTAAGTTTTACCAGTTTGCCTTTGTGCAAAAATTGAAACTAAAATAATAATAAGACGTAAATAGATATTTATTGAAGAAGGTTTAGACATGAAAAGAAGTGGTTTTGAAACATTGTTGGGCGCAATCGTTATTGTTGTTGCCATTGGATTTTTATCATTTAGCGCCAAGGTGGGTAATATTTCCACGGGTGACGGATATATGATCTATGCTGATTTTTCTGGTATTGGTGGGCTTCAAGTTGGAGACGAGGTTCAAATTAGTGGTGTTCGAATAGGGTCGGTTGCAACCATTGATCTTCGCGAAGATACATACCTTGCTCGTGTAGGTATGGGCATTGAATCTGATATCTTTATTCCTGACGATACTGCGGCGCTTATTTCAAGCGAGGGTTTGCTTGGCGGGCGCTTTATGTTGCTTGAGCCTGGTGCATCGGAAGATGCCGTGAAAGAAGGTGGTCGTATTGAATTTACACAAGCGCCACAAAACCTTGAACAGCTTCTTGGTCAGTTCATTTTCTCTATGAAAGATGATAAAGAGTAAGTATTTTGGTTAAGGCACTTCCATTTATTGTTGCAGGTTTTTTATGCTTTGGCATAGGGGGATCGTATGCGCAAGTGGTAGAGCAAGAAGCATCTATTGCTTCTGAAGGCATTTCCGAAATCACAGAAGATAAATCTATCACTTGGTATGATTATCCAGAGGCAGAGTTACGTGCGCTGGATAAAATTACGGCGCAAGCCACAACATTTAAAGTAAAAGTTGGAAAGCCTGCTAAGTTTGGTAATATTTATATGAAAGTTCAGGCGTGTCGTAAGCCTGCGGCGATTGATAAAGTAGATTCTGCAGCTTTTGTACAAGTTTGGGAAAAGCGTCCTAAGCAAGACGCATCCGAATGGGTGTTTAGTGGATGGATGTTTGGGTCTTCTCCGTCTTTGTCGGCGATGGATCATCCGATTTATGATGTTTGGTTGCTTGATTGTATCGGAGATGAGCCAAAAATTATTGAAGAGCAAAGTGATAAATCCGTGTCAGAAGACGATATTCATGAGAGTCCAGATGCAAAATCTTCATTTGACTCTATGCTAGAGGGGTTAGACAGTAGCGTTGGAGACTATTAATATTTCGTTTTCTTCCCTATCGGTTTTTTAGGTAGCTTGCTAGTAGTTCATAGACGATGTCGCCCTCAATGGTGTTGAGGGTATTTTTTTTGTCTTTGTTTTTTAGAATATGTTCCAAATAATCAGCTTGGGGCATTTCATATGCGCCGAATTGGAGTAGGTGGTCGTTCATAAATTGAGCATCAAGAAGCTCGAACCCTGTGGCATCCAAAATTGCAGAAAGAAAGACAAGGGCTATTTTACTGCCGTTTGAGGCATGACTGAACATGCTTTCTCCACAAAAGACATTGCCAAGTGCTAAACCGTATAACCCTCCGATTAATACGTCATCGCGCCAAACCTCTATGCAGTAGGCGTGCCCCTGCTTGTGTAGTTCTATGAATAGGGATTTTATAGTGTCGTTGATCCATGTCTCTGTTTCACCTGATTTTGCCTTGGTTCTGGCTTGGCAGGCATTGATAACATCTTCAAAGTTTTCATTAAACTTAATGTCAAAATCATCTTTTTTGAGGGTCTTCACCAAAGATTTAGAAATGTGAAAGTCTTTGATGGGGATCATGCCCCTGACTTTTGGCTCGACAATATAGAATGCGTCATCTGTGGCAGAATCGGCCATTGGAAAACATCCTTGGCGATAAATATTGAGAAGAGCTTCAGGTGTGATGTTAAGTTCGGATGTCATGGCGGTACTCTACCGCGAAAAGGGAATTGCTGTCATGCAGAGATTGTAAATATATCTGACTATCCTTATGGATGTATTAATTTAACATCAGATTGTTGGCTTACAGCTACTAGCAGTTGATCCTTTGTACGGTGATTATAGTCCTGTATGGCATTCACCGTCATTATTTCAGGCTCTTTTGTTGTTGCAAATTGCGGTGTTAGTGCCAGAACGGAGTCTGTGTTTTGTAATTCTACCGTGCCAGAGACATTCTCATTTTTCCAATTATTCCAGTATGTTTTTACATACTCGTAAAGTTTAACATCTAAGCTATGTTTTTTAGACAAGAAACCATGTAATTCATCTGAGGGTGTTTCTATAAGCTTAATGCCTGTTACTTGTGATTTTGAGAGGGCGACGGCACCTTGATTGTAAATTGCTGCTAATGTTTGAACCGCTTCGAAAGAAGCAAAGGCTGGCGCTATGAATAAAAAATTATTTTCGATATTCTCGATGGCTCGTTCTAATGTTTTCTCTGTGCAATCCCCTTGAAAATGTGCAGGTCCTGCAAACATGCGTGTTTGAGGATTATCGATCATCGTTAGCTTTAGATATTCACTCGCTTCTTCTTTTGAAATGTAGGCACGCTGGTAGTCAAAATTTAAAGATGAGATTTCCCTTTGAACAGGATCTCTCACTAAACCAATGTATTTGCATGGTGCATTCATCATGGAATCTAAACCAACGGGCATATGTCCGCTTAAGAAAGAAAAATCGTTCAAGGCATTTGGGTTCTTAGATAAGATATCTTCCGCGCCCTTTAATCCCCCTTTCCAGTCTTGGTATATTAAGTTAGGAGATTGATTTGTAACTCTTGGAACAGCTAGGCGTTTAACGTTAAAGTCAGTATTTATTTTACTTAGTGCCGTCATGTAAAAAGACAGATTTGTTCCTGCTGTTTTTGGTGGGTGAATTAAGATCAAAGTGGTGTTTTTCTGGAGGAGTGGTTTCTTCAGCTCATAAGGGCTAAGAATATGCATTGTAGATTCAGCAAAACTTAAATTGTGATGACGTTCTGACATTTTACGTGCTCCTCTACATAATGGCGGTATCCTTAAGTGATATATTTATTAACATAATATACACTAAAGAATCAAGAAAAATATAGAGATAACTTGAGGTTAGAGAGTGTGTTGCTTAAGCAGCCGCTTCTTCTGCAGCTTTGGCTTTTTTCTCAAGCTGCTGTTCTAGCCAGTGAATTGTATAGTCTCCGCTTTGGAATTCTGGCTGATC